>DMUR01000040.1 GCA_003476885.1 Chloroflexota bacterium | reverse complement strand
CTGGGAGGCGATCAAAGTTCCACGCCGGTGGCGGCGACGACGTCGCCCACTCCAGCGTGTTCCCCTCCCATGGATCTGGGCCTGCATCTTTGCCGTTGCGAAGCGAGATGTAGATGTTCCAGAGGAGTGGAAGCGTGCTGATCCCAACGAGGAACCCGCCAACGGTTGCGGCGAGATTCAGGTCATTCCACCCGGCAGTTGGCGAATAGTCCGCAATGCGGCGCGGCATCCCCATCAGCCCGAGGGTGTGCATGGGGAGGAAGGTCAGGTTGAGTCCGATCATCGCGATCGCAAAGTGCAGCTTGCCGAGACCTTCGTCCAACATCTTCCCGGTCATCTTGGGGAACCAGTAGTAGAGGCCCGCCATGATGGCGAGGAAGGAACCGCCGAAGAGGACATAGTGAATGTGCGCAACAATCCAGTAGGTGGCGTGCACCGCGTAGTCGACCGGAACTGAAGCGCTAAAGACACCGTTGATTCCGCCGATCAGGAACATAGAAAGAAAGCCGAGTGCGAAGAGCATCGGGGTCTTGAGCGAGATCTGCCCGCGCCACATCGTGGCGATCCAGTTGAACATCTTCACACCGGTTGGCACGGCAATGAGGAATGTCATCACGGAGAAGAACGGAAGGAAGACGCTGCCCGTGGTGAACATGTGATGCGCCCAGACAGAGAAACCGAGTGCGCCGATCCCCGCAGTGGCGAAGACGAACGCCTTGTACCCAAAGAGTGGCTTCCGACTGAAGACTGGGATGATCTCTGAGATCACGCCCATGCCAGGGAGCACCATGATGTACACCGCTGGGTGGCTGTAGAACCAGAAGATGTTTTGCCACAGGATCGCCGAGCCGCCTGTGGTTGGATCGAAGAAGCTGCCGCCAAAGTTGCGGTCAACAAAGAGCATGATCAGCGCGCTCGTGAGCACTGGGGTTCCCATCAGGACGAGCACGCTTGTGACGATAATCGTCCAGACCATGATCGGCATGCGGAAGAGCGTCATGCCCGGCGCGCGCATGCGGAAAACGGTGACCAAGAAGTTGACCGCGCCAAGGATCGAACTTGTTCCAACCAGGATGACCGCCATGATCCAGAGGTTCATGCCGGGCCCAGGGCTGTACGTGATGTTGCTCAGTGGCGGATAGGCAGTCCACCCTGCATCCGCAGCGCCGCCAAGGAAGAAGCCAGACGCGGCGATCAGCCCAGAGAACGGGATCATCCAGAAGCTGAGCGCATTGATGCGCGGAAATGCCATGTCCGCCGCGCCAATCTGTAGCGGAACGATGTAGTTACCGATCCCCGCAAGGAACGGAATGATCACCCAGAAGATCATCACCGACGCATGCATGGTGAAGAGCTGGTTGTAGACCGACTCGTCCATGTACTGAAGGCCTGGTTGCGCCAGCTCAGTGCGCACGCCGAGTGCGAGCAGCCCACCAATCGCCAAGAAGATGAACGAGCTGATCGTGTATAAGATGCCGATCTTCTTATGATCGGTTGTGGTCAGGTAGTCATAGAGTCGCGACCCCTGCAGCCCCGCCGCTCGCACTGTTGTGGTAGCCATGCGACCTCCTTCCTGTACCCGTTAGTTTGCCGTGATTTCAAGATCGGCGTACATTCCCGATCCGAAGTGGCCCGCAACGTTGCAGAGGACCACGTAGCGCCCTGGTTCTAGGCTGAGGGTCAGCGTCCTGGTTTCACCCGGGGAAAATTCGGACTGTTCACCGATGGTGTCCAGCGCTGCCTCATCCAATCGGCTCGTCGCAGGATCAATCTGGTTAAGCAGCTGCTCACCGCTGAGCTCTGAGCGGATCACGATGAACTCATGCGGGATGTTGCCAGCGTTCGTCAGGCCAAAGGTCACGTCGCCAGCGGCAGTGGATGCACCGCTCAAGCTGATCGCCCACTCCTTCACTTCGGCAGTGATGTCTGCCTCTACCGCAACCGGCGATTCGCTCGGTGCAGGCTCTGGGGTCATCTCAACGAGCCATGCGTCGTACTCTTCGCGCGTCACAACTCGTACGGTGAACCCCATTGCGTGATGCAAGAGGCCACAGAAGGCAGAGCACTGACCGGTAAATGTGCCGAGCTTGTTCGGCGTGAACTCAAAGTAGTTCACCTTCCCGGGGACTAAGTCGCGCTGGAAGAGGAACTCAGGGATGTAAAATCCGTGATTCACATCTTGCGCCACGAGCGTCACCTCAATGCGTTCATCAATAGGCACAACAAGTTCTGGATAGTTCTGGGCGGTGCCGTAGATCTCAATCCCCTCGGCTGGGTAGCCAAACTTCCACTGCCACTGGTAGCCCACAACTTCCACCTTTACCGAAACCTCCTCTGGCTTACGGGCGTCAACAACGCCAAGCACCTGTGATGACGCGAAGAAGAGGCCAACAACAGCAACGAGCGGGATCACCGTCCAAATCACCTCAAGGACGAGGTTGCCGTGCGTCTGCGCCGGAAGGCTCGTGTCTGTTGGCTTGCGGCGGTATCGAATGACCGACCAGATGATCAGGCCCTCAACCAAGACGAAGACGATTGCCGCCATCACAAAGACGAGCACGTAGAGGTTTTCGATCAGGAGACCCTCCTCGGTCACCGCTGAAGGCGGGAAGGCAGCCTGACAGCCGCCGAGCACGAGTGCCACGGCGAGAAGGGCGATCAGCGCTGCAGGTTTACGCATCTGAAAGATTGTACGCCCGACCCCTAAAGTCGGCAGGGCGCGTCAGCGTGCGCCGTGAAGGGTTCTCGGGTCGATCACCTTGAGCGCCTCGGCGCGCGTTGTTCCCGCAGGGAGGCGTCCCGCCCCGACCCCCACCCTCGCAACCTGAGCCGCCTTAGCGTCAAGTGTTGTCACCAGTTGCGGCAGCTCTTCGGCAGAAAACTGAGCGCGATACTCGGATACGGCAGCTGACTTCCGGTCCCACGTCCCGTCGATCGGGGAGAGGGTGTTCGGCTCATCGGTGTAGAAGAAGACGACGGCGCGCAGGTCGAACGGCGGCGCAGTACGCCATGCCGCGTCCACACTCGCGCTGCTCGACGGCAGCTTCGGAATGCCGAAGAGGATCGCCGCCTCCGCCGCAACGGAGCCGACCTCCCAGTGGTCGCGATGCGCTTCAACGCTGAGCCACGGATCTGCCGTGAAGATCACGTCTGGTCGGAAGTCGCGGATCTCACGGAAGAGGTGGGGGCGCACATCGAAGCGACTCCAGTTCCCCGCATCCGGAAATCCGAGATGCGTCAGCTCGTTCACCCCAATGATTGCGGCTGCGGCACGCTGATCGCGAAGCAGTGATGCAGCGGCATCTTCGTCACTAAGCGTCTCGTCAATCACGCCGACCAGGTCGTCCAACACCGTGCAGTAGCGGATGGCCGCCCCCGAATCAGCAAGGGTTGCGAGCGTCCCCCCCGCCGCGATGTCGGCGTCGTCGTAGTGCGGCTGGATGACCAAAATCCGGCGAGCGCCGTCGAGGCTGGGCACTGGGAGCAACGACGGAATCACGAGGTGTGCTGAATCGCGTGTCATACACGTGAGGCTAGTCGTCCATCGGGGACGGCGCGGCGGCGGACGAGACTGGCGCACCTGATGAAACAGCTGATGTGGAGGGGTGGGCAGTGGATACCCTACTCGCGAGAGGTGGCGCGCGCCGACTCCACAGTTGAGACGGAGGGGTCAGTAATGGTCGATCAGGTGGCACTCGCGCGGCGGTTCCCAAAAAGTTTCACCTGGGGTTTCGGAACCGCCGCCTACCAGATCGAAGGCGCCACCAAAGAGGACGGTCGCGGTGAATCCATCTGGGATCGCTTCGCAACGATCCCAGGGAAGACGCACAACGGCGAGAGCGGCGAGCCGGCCTGCGATTCGTATCACCGCTGGCGCGAGGACATCGCCGTCTTAAAGGAGCTTGGTGCAACGGCCTATCGCTTCTCCATTGCATGGCCGCGCATTCTGCCGGACGGCACTGGCGCGGTGAACCCGAAGGGGCTCGCTTGGTACGAGCAGTTCGTCGACGGACTGCTCGAAGCGGGGATTGAACCGTTCCCCACGCTCTATCACTGGGATCTGCCGCAGGCGCTGCAAGACCGCGGCGGTTGGCCGTCGCGCGACACGGCGCACGCGTTTGCCGATTACGCGAGCGTCGTGGTCGGCGCACTCGGTGATCGAGTGACGCGCTGGTCAACGCTCAACGAACCGCTCTGCTCCGCGTGGCTCGGTTATCTCAGCGGCGACATGGCACCAGGGATCGAAGATGCACAGGCTGCGTTCTCCGCCTCACATCATCTGCTGCTCGGTCACGGGTTGGCGGTACGTGCCGCCCGCGCCGCACGACCGAACCTTGAGATGGGAATTGTCATGAACGTGGGCCCGGCGATCCCCGCAAGCGACTCTCCAGAGGATCGCGACGCCGCTCGGCGCGCAGATCTCACCGACAGCCACTGGTTCCACGATCCGGTTTATCTCGGTAGCTACCCGCAGGAGGTGATCGACTTCTCCGGCGTGACGATGCCGATTCAGTCCGACGACATGAAGATCATCTCCGAGCGGCTCGACTGGCACGGTCTCAATTACTACTTTCCGGCAAAGATCGCGGACGACCCGAGCGGCGACGGCGCACGCACCCACTGGGGACACATCGACGGCCCGAAGACGGATATGGGCTGGGGCATCAACGCGTCGGTCATGCGCGACTTCCTGATCAAGTTGAAGACTCATTGGAAGACGCCGAAGATCTACATCACCGAGAATGGGTCCGCGTGGCCGGACACGGTCGCGCCCGACGGACGCATCTACGACCCTGAGCGCGAGCAGTACCTGATGGAGCACCTCAGCGCCGCAGCAGAGGCGATCGAGGCGGGCGTGGACCTGCGTGGCTACTTCGGCTGGTCGCTGCTCGACAACTACGAGTGGGCTTACGGCTACGCCAAGCGCTTCGGATATGCCTACGTGGACTACCCCACGCAGACGCGCACGATCAAAGAGTCGGGCCGGGCGTTCTCACGGCTGATCCGAGCATCGCGCGGGGGCTGACTCTCAACGCTCACGCAGCGGTCCGATTTACGAGTCGGTGTGCTCCGGCTGCCTTCGCACGGATGCGATCCCAGAGAAGAGGAGTGGGATCGGCCCGACGATGATCCCGATCGCGCTGGCGTACAGCGCCGCCTGCAGTCCGAACTGCTCGGCAATGATTGAGCCCACCACGGCGCCGAGCGGCATGCCGATCAGCATCACCCACTTCATGGAAGCGTTCATGCGCCCGAGCAGCGCCTTTGGCGTGACCAGCTGGCGATACGTGACCTGATTCGTATGGAAGAGTGCGGCACCGAAGAAGGCGACGACCTGGAAGAGCACCGAGAGGAGTGCAAGGGCGACAACGCCCATTGAGACATCAAGCAGCGCAAATCCGAGCGGCATGGTGGGGAGAAGGAAGCCGCCGAGAATGATGGAGCGTCCGACTCCGATCCGCGCAGCGATCCTGCGCGCAGTGAGTGAGCCGATCAACAAACCGAGAACGCCAGCGCCAAGGATGAGGCCGAGCAGCTCTGCAGGGAGGAGCAGCTCGCGGCGACCGTAGGCAATCAGCACCGCGCCGTTCGCGATCGCACCAAAGAAGTTGAAGAGGAGTGCGGCGACGGCATTGCCGCGCAGATGCGGATGTGTCAGCACCCAGCGCAGGCCCTGACGAATCTCATCTCGCAACCGTGACGGAGCCGCGCCTTCACTTACGACTGGCGGCACTTCAACATGCTTGATCTTTCGCAGCATCAGCGCGCTGATCAGATAACTGAACGAGTCGAGGAAGATCGCCAGCGGGCCACCGAACCTCCCGATGATCACGCCAGCAATTGGTGGTCCTGCAACGCTCGCCCCTGAGTCAATCACCATGATGCGGCTGTTCGCTTCGGCAAGTCGTGGCCCGCGCAGCAGTTCTGGAAGATACGACTGGTTCGCCACGTCATAGATGAGCGTCCCTGCGCCAATGATAAAAAGCACGACATAGAGCACGGGCATGGAGAGCGCGTTCAACATGAAGCTCAGCGGCACGATCAGCAGCGCAGCAGTGCGTAGAAGATCCATTAAGACCATCACGGGGCGGCGGGCGCGGCGATCAAGGAGCGCGCCAACGGGGAGACTTAGCAAGACGAACGGCATCAGGAATGCCGCCTCAAGCAACACGATCGATCCGTTGCTCGCCTGAATCACGTCAACCGCAATCAACGGAAAGGCGATATGCGAAACCTGCGATCCAAGGATGCTGACCGCCTGCGCGCCAAACAGTAGACGCACATCTGCATCACGAAACGGATCATCCGCGGCAAGACGGAGGCGCGAGAGGAGTCCAATCATCGCTGCAGCATACTAGTTCGCACTGCAACCAATCCTGTATAGTTGTGACATGCCAGCGATCACGGTCCCAGACATCACGCTCCTGCCGCGCGCGAGCGTTGCCGACCTGCTCACAGAGAAGCCGCGACCTGTGATCTCGCTCACCACCGCACCGAGCGGTTTTGAAGGCGAAGGCTTCCCCGTCCGCCGGGCCTTTATGGGTGCGCCGCTGAATTTGATCGACCCATTCATCATGCTCGACCAGCTCGGCGAAGTTGAGTACGCGCCCGGCGAACCGAAGGGGACGCCGTGGCATCCGCACCGCGGATTTGAGACGGTGACCTACATCATTGACGGCATCTTCGATCACCGTGACAGCAACGGTGGTGGTGGTCGCATCACCAATGGCGACACGCAGTGGATGACGGCCGGCGGCGGCATCTTACACATTGAGACGCCACCAGAGTCTCTTGTTGTCAGCGGTGGACTCTTCCACGGATTTCAGCTCTGGGTGAACCTCCCGCGCGCCAAGAAGTGGTCGCCCCCTGCGTATCAAGACATTCGATCCAAAGAGGTGAAGCTGCTCGCATCTACTGATGGCGGCGCACTGTTGCGCATCATTGCGGGTGACGTGGCTGGAGCAACGGGACCCGGCTCCACGCAAACACCAATCGCGCTCGTGCACGCCACGATCCAACCCGGCGCAGAACTTGACCTTCCGTGGCGACCCGACTTCAACGCGCTTGTGTATGCGCTCTCTGGGCGCGGATCGGTTGGCGCAGAGGCCGTTGCGATTGAGTCCGGTCAGCTCGCCGTCTACGGCGCAGGCAATCGCATCATCATCAAGGCGGCGCAACGACAAGATGCGCGCACCCCGGCGCTGGACGTGCTGATCTTGGGTGGTGAGCCGATTCGTGAACCGATCGCCTGGCTCGGGCCATTCGTCATGAACACACGTGATGAAGTTGTTCAGGCGTTTGAGGACTACAAGGCCGGAAAGCTCGGCGTAATCCCTGCCGCGCACACCAGCCCACACAACACTCCAACGAGCGTCGTCGAATCCGAATAGTCACGTCTAGGTAGATCTCCGTGGAGCTCTTCCTGCTCGGCGCAGCGCTCGCCTTCTCCATCAACATTGAACTCGGCGTCGTCAACGTCATGATCGTGCGCACCGCCATGGATCGTGGCGCGTGGCCCGCCTTCTTGATCGGGCTCGGCTCATGCATTGGCGATCTCATCTGGGCGTGTGCTGGTGCGCTCGGTGTCAGCGTGCTCCTTTCGTGGGAGCCAGCCGCGTGGATCCTCTGGCTCGGTGGGAGCGGCATCCTCTGCTGGTTCGCCGCTGCCGCACTTCTCGACGCGGTTCGTGGCGGGAGCATTGATGAATCGTCTCCGCTTCGTCGCGCCAACGGACTCCGCGCCGTTGGGCTCGGTCTCGGTATTGCAATGGGATCACCCACGCTCATCTTGTGGACCGCAACTGTAGGCGGCAGCATCATTGCGGCCCAGGCTGCAGACCTCGGCGGATTCGTTCCATTCATCTCTGGCTTCGGTGCCGCGGCGGTTGCGCATGCGGCAGTCCTCTCCGGTGTGGTGGGGGCAACGCGGCGTTTCACGGGCCCACGGACGGTCCGTGCCGTCTCACTGATCTCGGCACTCATGTTCGCCGCGTTCGCGGTCGGGATCTTTGTGGACGGCGCACGGCGGCTCCTCCTCCCACTGCTCGGCTAACTCCCCCTTTTCGGTTTACGAATCAGAGGCTGGCTCTGGTATCGTGTTCCCATGACCAGCACGCAGCTCCGCGCACTTGAGGGTGAACCGTCGATCTGTTGACGCTCGCATCGCGCCAACGCTGATTGAAGACAAAACCCATCAATGAGTAAGGAGAGCAAAATGAGCAAGGTACCTTTCGATCCAACACCAAAGTTCCAGGAGTACGCCACTCCAGGCGCACTCGTCTCCACCGAGTGGCTTGCCGCCAACCTGAACACACCAGGGTTGGTTGTGGTGGAGTCAGACGAAGACACGCTACTTTATGAAACGGGTCATATCCCAGGGAGCGTCAAGGTGGACTGGCACACCGATTTGAATGACCCAGTGTCGCGAGACTATGTGGGACCTGAAGGCTTTGCGGCGCTGATGTCACGCAAGGGGATCAACCGCGACGCCACCGTAGTCTTCTACGGCGACAAGTCGAACTGGTGGGCCGCCTACGCCCTCTGGGTCTTCCGCCTCTTCGGCCACACCGATGTGCGCCTCCTTGATGGTGGCCGCCAGAAGTGGGAGGCGGAGGGTCGCGAGATGACCAAAGTGGTGCCGACGCGCGCGGCCACAAGCTACCCGCTCTCCCCACGAAACGACAGTGAGCTGCGCGCCTACCGCGAGCAGGTCATTGAGCACGTCAACGCCAAGGGCTGCATGGTGGACGTCCGTTCACCGCAGGAGTTCAGCGGCGAGCTGACACACATGCCGGACTACCCACAGGAGGGGACGCTCCGTGGTGGCCACATCCCAGGAGCGAAGTCCGTCCCGTGGAAGCGAGCCGCCAGCGATGACGGCACATTCAAGGGAGTCGCCGAGCTTCGCGCCATCTATGAGGGCGAGAAGGGCCTTGCGGCGGACGATGACGTGATCGCCTACTGCCGCATCGGCGAGCGCTCAAGCCACACCTGGTTTGTGCTCACCTATCTCCTCGGCTTCACGAACGTCCGCAACTACGACGGCTCGTGGTCGGAGTGGGGCAACGCCGTTCGACTTCCGATCGCCGTCGGCGCCGAATAGGCTTCGCGCACGCATATGTCGGACGCGACCGCAGCGCAGCTTCCACCCGGACTCGCTGCGGTCGCCGCCGACTTCGCCGACACACCACGTGAGATGCGCCTTGAGTTGCTGCTCGAGTACGCAGATCGCTTGAAGCCACTCCCAGAACCGTACGCGTCGCAAACTGATCTGATGGAACGTGTTGAGGAGTGTCAGTCACCACTCTTTGCCATTGCAGAGGTGAACGGTGACAGCGTGCAGATCCATGCGACGGCGCCGCAAGAGTCGCCAACCACCCGTGCGTTTGCAAGCATCATGCAGCTCGGCCTCAACGGCCTTACGCCAGAAGAGATCCTCGCGGTGCCAGCCGCCGCTCCATTGCAGCTGGGCCTGACGGAGTTGGTCTCACCACTTCGCATGCGCGGCGCAACAGGACTGCTGGCACGAATCCAGCGACAGGTGCGCGCCGCAATCAGCGCCTAATCGGATCCGGTTCCTGATGAGGAGATTGCGCTAGACCGCTTCGCGCGTCCGCTCTTTATTCTTTGCCGCGATCTTGATCAAGTCGCGTGTCAGGCGATCCATCTCGCTCGCAGGTAGCGACGCACCGAATCGTTCGGCAACAGCGCGCAGATGGCCCGGAGCCGCCGCGCGGAATGCCTTGACCCCGAGTGGCGTAAGTGTTGCCCAGTGGACGCGCCCATCTTCGGTGCAGCGGCGACGCGTCACCCAACCGTTTACGGCGAGCCGGTCAATACGACGCGTCAGGCCGCTCTTAGAGATCAGTGCCGCGTCGGCAAGTTCTGTCATTCGAAGTGCGTACCCTTCTGCGCCAGCCAGTTGCGCCATCACATCAAAATCTGCAAGGCTCATTCCGGCTCCGTCCATGAGCTCGGAAGAGAGCGCGCGGGTGAGGCGTCCATACGCGGTGAGGAAGGCGATCCACGCGCGTGCCACACCTGGATCAAGGAGGGTGCGCGCATCGCTCCCCAAGATCTTGGAGAGGTTGTCGAGGTGCGCACTCTGAGGCTGGTCTGTTGTTGCCATAGGTTGCAATAGTTGCACTTGCAACCATCCTCGTCAAGGGATATAGTTGCACTCGCAACGATCTGCCGTACTGCGGCAGGCAGCAGCGTATGGTTGAAGAACCAAGAAGGAGGAGCAGATGTCCGCAGCGCGATTCAAGCAAGTGGCCGACGCGGCCCGCATCGAGAAGGTAGTGAGCGCACTCAACGCGAAAGGCTTCGCCGCTAAGAGCGTGCCGAACGCCGCCGCCGCAAAAGAGGCGGTACTGAAGCTCATTCCAGCCGGATCCGAAGTCTTCACGTACTCGTCGGTGACTCTTGACGCCGCCGGAATCACGGAAGCGCTCAACGCTGCTCCGTATGTGAGCCTACGCGACAAGATGTACGCACTCGACCGCAGCACGCAGAGTGCGCAGATGCGCGCGATCGGTTCAGCACCGGCGTACGCCGCGGGGAGCGTCCACGCGGTAACTGAAGATGGCAAGCTTGTAATCGCCTCCGCCACCGGCTCACAGCTTCCCGCCTATGCCTATGGCGCAGGTCACGTGGTCTTTGTTGTTGGCGCGCAGAAGATTGTGAAGAACCTTGCCGAAGCGAATGAGCGCATTGAGACGTACACACTTCCGCTCGAGGATGTCCGCGCGCAGGCGGCGTATGGCGTGAACAGCGCCATCAACAAGTCACTCGTGCTACACGGCGAACAGCCGGGGCGCATTGATGTGATTGTCGTCGCAGAAGAGCTTGGTTACTAATGCGCAGCGCGTTTATCAAGAGCCTCGCCACAGCAGTCGCCATCAACGCCGCACTTTGGACTGCGGCATCTCTGATTGGGCTCGTTCCAGGGCTCGGTGAGTCGACCTTCTTTGGTGGCGTGCTCTTTGCGTCGTTCGGCGCAACTGCGGCCGCAGCGATCGTGGCGAGTCGATTCACCGCCGCTGGGGCGCGCAAGCGCTGGGCTGGAATCTCACTCGCGATCCTGCTGCTCTCATTTATCTCGCCCCTGGCGCTTGGCGCAGGAAATCTTCCGATCTCTCCATTCAATCCAGCTGACACCACGTACAACGAGTTCCGCGGCGGATTCGGGATCGCATACTCGATCCTCCACGTGACCACGTATCTGGCGGTCCAGCGATTCATTGGGAGGGTGATCCCCAACTAGTCGGTGGGCTCTTTACGTACAGCGCTGGGGTAGTATTCCGCGTATGCGTGAATCGTCCTCTGCCCGTGCCGTGTCTGGTTTAGATCCGCTCGGTCCGATGCTGGGCGATCTCCGTCTGGTCACTTTTATGACTGACTTCGGGCTGCGTGACCCTTCGGCTGGCGTGCTCTCCGGTGTTGTCCTAGCGATGACGCCCAACGCGCGAACACTCGACCTCACGCACGCAATCCCACCGTATGACGTTGAGGCGGGCGCTGAAGCGCTCGTTGAGTCACTCGTTCACCTTCCAGTTGGCGCGCATGTCGCCGTGGTTGATCCTGGCGTCGGGACGCAACGCCGACCGATCGCCATTCGTTGTGTTCGCGGTGACGTCTTGATCGGTCCAGACAACGGGCTCCTCCTCCCCGCCGCGAAGGCGCTCGGCGGGATTGCCGCCGTGGTGGTCCTTGATGACGAACGCTGGTGGGGGCCGAGCCGCAGCCACACCTTCCACGGACGCGACCTCTTCGCACCGGTCGCGGCGCATCTCGCCGCGGGTGTCCGCTTCGGCGATCTTGGATCACCTCTCGACGCGTCACTCCTTGTCCCCGCCGCCTCCCTTCCACTGGAAGTGAAAGGGGGTGAGCTGCACACGGTGGTCCGGATCGTGGATGGCTTCGGGACGCTCGTCTTGGCCGGTGATCGCAGTGACATCAGCGCCGCCCTCGGAACGCTTGAACCAGGGCTCCCGCTCACCATCACCATCGGCGACCAGACGATCAGTACGGTCTGGGCGAACCGCTTTGGCGATGTCCCTGAAGGTGCGCCGCTCTGCTACATCGACTCGGCGGGTCGCCTTGCACTCGCCATCAATCGCGGCAGCGCCGCAGAGCGGTATAAAGCGACCCGGCGCACCCCTGTCGTGATCACGCGCGCCTAGCGCGCACCNNCCCTGCTATCCTCCGTGCGCGGGGAACTTCCTGGCTGGTGCGCCGCGCACCAACCCTTGCCCCGCCGTCTAACGTGACGATCTGTCGCGCTGACGTCATTAGCGGCTGCAACAGGAGGTAGGAACAATGAGCAGAGGAAACGCTCGCACCGTAATCGGACAACCTGCACGTATGGCAGTTGTCTTGATGATGGTTGCTATGTTCGCTGCCGCTTGCGGCGGCAGCACCGCATCAGTTTCTCCATCGGCATCTGCAGACACGTCGTGCGCCCCTGAGAGCCTTGCGCTCAAGACGGCTGGCGTACTGACGATCGGAACGGACAACCCTGCCTACAGTCCATGGTTCCAAGGGGGGAACGATGGGACGACAGAATGGTCAGGTGACTACAATAATGACCCGGCCAACGGCGAAGGTTACGAAGGTGCGGTTGCATACGCGATCGCCGCACAACTCGGCTTTACCACCGACAAGGTGACCTGGGCGTACACCCCATTCGACCTAGCGATTGCGCCTGGCGACAAAAGCTTTGACATTCTTCTGAACCAAGTCTCGATCAAGGCAGAACGAGCGGAGGCGGTGGACTTCAGCCACGGGTACTACGACGTCGCACAGGGTGTGATCACTATCGAGGGAAGTCCGATCGCAGGCGCAACGAGCATCGCAGAGCTGAAGGACGCAATCATCGGAACGCAGATCGGCACCACGAGCTACGACGCGATTCTCAACGTGATCAGCCCGAACACCGAGATTGCAGTTTTTGACACCATGGCGGATGCCTTCGAGCAGCTGCAGAGTGGACAGATTGACGGAGTGGTCACTGATGTACCGTCGCTCTTCTACATGCGCGACGCTGAACTCGACGGTGGCATCATTGTTGGGCAGCTTCCAGGAACAGGCTCAACGAGTGAGCAGTTCGGCGTTGTCCTTCAGAAAGACTCGCCGCTCACTGGCTGCGTGAACACTGCGATTGAC
>DMUR01000096.1:3123-13890 GCA_003476885.1 Chloroflexota bacterium | reverse complement strand
TTCACGCTCGGTGTTGCTTCTGGTTTTGCAAAGGATTGGATTGAAGAGCGCTACCGCTCACTCATCGCACAAACAATCGCAAAGATTGTTGGCTATAGCGTGACGCTTCAGGTAGAAGTTGTGAGCGAGGATGAGCTTGATGCGCAAGGTGCGCTCGCAGGGAAGAAGAGTGCGTCAACAGACAACGTGTCACAGGTGCGCGCACACACGCCTTCGAGCGATTCGGTTCGCGTTGTTGATGCGAGCGAGCCAGCGCGACCAACCAACCTGAACGCGCGATACACATTCGCGACGTATGTCGTTGGTTCCGCGAGCCGGCTTGCACACGCTGCATCGCAGTCTGTCTCCGAGCGGCCAGGTGGCGCATACAACCCGCTCTTCCTTTACGGCGGTACTGGTCTCGGGAAGACACACCTGCTTCACGCGATTGGGAACGCAGTGATGGAGCGTTCGCCAAAGCGACGTGTTCTTTACATCACTGGTGAAGCGTTCACCAATGAGTTTATTCTCGGCATCCAGCAGGGTGCGGCCGATGCGTTCCGTTCGCGCTTCAGGAAGATTGACGTGTTGCTGATCGACGACATCCAATTCATTGCGGACAAGGAGCGGACGCAAGAAGAGTTCTTCCACACGTTCAACACCCTCCACTCCGCAGGGAAGCAGATCGTGATCACTTCGGATCGCACGCCAAAGGAAATCTCGCTCCTTGAAGAGCGCCTACGCTCTCGCTTTGAGTGGGGCTTGATTGCAGACATCTCTTCGCCTGATCTTGAGACGCGAATCGCCATTCTGCGCAGCAAGGTAGAAGAGAGTGGCGTGATCGTTGCAGACGACGTGTTAGAGCAGGTCGCACGCCGCGTGCAGAGTAATGTGCGCGAGCTTGAAGGGGCGCTCACCCGTCTCGTTGCGGTGGGGCGCCTCAGCGGCATGCCGGTCACGATGGAGCTCGCCGCACGGGTGTTGAGCGAGGCGGTCTATCCGAGCCCGAAGCGCATCCTTGAGCCGGAGCAGGTGGTTGCCGTTGTCGCCGAACACTACGGCATGACTGTTGAGCAGCTGCGCGGCCCGAAGCGCGACCGCGAGATTGTGGTTCCTCGCCAGATCGCCGCCTACCTCTCGCGCGAGGAGACTGACGCGTCGCTCGTTCGTATTGGCGGTGCGCTCGGGGGGCGAGACCACTCCACGATCATTCACGCCTGCAGCAAGATCGAGCGCGAGATGAGCTACGACGCGGAACTCCGCCGAGAGGTGGCCCTTCTGCGCGAGGCGCTCCTTCGATACGGCCAGGGGGCTGCCGCCTCCGCATAGCCTGTGGATATCTGGTGGAGAAGTGGTGGAAACACCGCCCTCACGCACGGGGGGCGTGAGCGCCTGAGGACACGATGTGGAGAACCGGCCTAGGGTTCCCCCCAGCCTCTCCCGAGAAACGGTGGGGTTTACGCGCACCGGGGGTGCGTGGTTCACACTTTAGGGGAGGTTCCCCACGGTTCCTGGACGAGGGTTTACGCGTAGGCTCCACAGGTTCCACACTACGAATACGGCGGTGACGGGGTTAAAGAGATAAGACACTATTAGCAAGATACCTAGAGGGGTATGTGGAGGAGTTGAAATGAAGCTATCGGTGATTCAGGAGAACCTTGCACGCGGCCTGGCGGTTGTAGGTCACGGCGTGGCCTCTCGGAACACGCTTCCGATCCTCTCGAACGTCTACCTCGGCACCGAAGACGGCGGGCTCCGCCTTGTGGCAACCAACCTCGAGATCGCGGTGACCCACTGGGTCCCCGCCAAGATTGAAGAGAAGGGTGCAACAACGATCCCAGCACGCCTCCTCAGCGACGTGGTGAACGGGCTCCCGAACGAGAAGATTGATATCTCGCTTCTCCCGGACGGCCGTGTTCACCTGAAGTGCGGTCGCAGCGCATCACACCTTCGCGCAACACCCGCCGACGACTTCCCTCAAGTTGGGGCCGCTGGCGAGCGCGTCACGGCGCGGATCTCCCAGAAAGAGCTGCGCGCCGCACTCGACTCAACCGTGTTTGCCGCCGCGGGCGACGAAGCGCGACCGATCCTCACCGGCGTGCTCACAAGCCTCACTGGAGAGAAGGCAACGTTTGCCGCCGCGGACAACTACCGCATCGCAGTCGCTGGCGCTGCGCTTGCAGAGGCGGCACCAGAGACGAGCATCATTGTGCCTGCGCGCGCGTATGCCGAACTCCTTCGTCTGCTCTCAGACGTTGATGACCTCGTTGAGATCACGTTGACACCGGCAAAGAACCAACTGCAGTTCAAGCTCGGCGACACCGTGTTGGTCAGCCGACTTATTGATGGGCAGTTCCCACCATTCCAGCAAGTGATCCCAACGTCTCACACCACAAAGGTAACTATCGTGCGCGACGATTTCTTGCGCGCCGTTCGCCTTGCGCAAGTTGTTGCCGACGCGTCAGCGCACATCGTGCGATTCGCGATTACATCTGAAGGCGGTGGAGCAATTGACATCACCGCCGCCGCAGACGTTGGCGATCACGCGGCACACGTTGAGGCTAAGGTTGAAGGGGAAGGGACAACAATTGCGTTTAACGCGAAGTATCTTGTGGATGTCCTCTCTCGCGTGGAAGCAGACCAGTTCTCCCTGGAGCTCACCGGACCGATCGCACCAGGGCTGCTCCGTCCGCTTGACGGGCGCGACTACCTCCACGTCGTGATGCCGGTGCGCACCCCCTCCTGATCAGACGGTGCCGCACACCGCGCGGCACACACGCCCGTGAACCGATGAAGAGGAGTGGACGAAAGTGATTGAGCGCGTGCGCCTCCAACAGATTCGGAGCTGGACCGCCGGAGAGATCCGCTTCTCTGCAGGGCCACAGATCCTCTGGGGGGCGAATGGCGCTGGGAAGACCACCGCGATTGAGGCGCTGCTCGTGGCGGCCACTGGGCGCTCACACCGAGCGAGCGCGCTCCGCGAACTCGTCCAGGAGGGGGCAAGCAGCGGTGCGTTCACCGTCACCCTCCGAGATCCGCGTGAGGCGCAGGACGATCCGCTTGCGGCAACCACACTCGCCGCAGAGATCGGCCGCTCGGAGCGCACCCGGTATCTCGTGAACGGCACCGCGCGAAGGAGCGAGACGCTCGGCGAGAAGCTCAAGATCGCCGCCTTTGTTCCGGAAGAGACAGGCCTCGTCGTCGGGGCCCCCTCTGTGCGCCGCGCCGCCCTGGACCGAATGGCAATCCAGTGGAAGGCGGGCTACCGTGCCGCCCTCACCAGGTATGAACGCACGCTCAAGCAGCGCAACCGGCTCTTGAAGGATGCGCTCGAGAGCGACGGTGCCGAGCGGCGGGCGATCAGCGCAGAGATGAAACCATGGACTGAGCTCTTGATCAGCAGCGGCGCAGAGATTGTTGCGGCTCGCAACGAACTGCTGCGCGCACTCGCAGGCCCCCTCACAACCGCGCACCGTGAGGTTGCCCCTACAGAGGGCGATCTCACCGCCCACTATGTTTCGCGTGAAGCGCACCTTCTAGATGACGACGCGGACGCCGCCGCGACCCACCTACGCAGATCGTTTGACGAAACCGCGGAGAGCGAGGGTTATCAAGGACACACGCTGGTCGGCCCACACCGTGATGACCTGACGTTTAAGGCGGACGGAAAGGACCTCGCGCCGATCGCATCGCGCGGACAACAGCGCAGCCTACTTCTCGCACTTCTTTTTGCGGAGATTGAGCTGCTGACTACCGATCACGGCGAGCCGCCTCTCCTTCTGCTCGACGATGCATTCTCGGAGCTTGATCCGGAGCGACGCGATCATCTCGTCCAGCGCCTGACCTCACTCCCCCAGACCATCATCACCACCACGACGCTCGGCGATCTCGCTCCGCGGCTCGTCGCCGCCAGCGCATGCCAAGAGGTGGTTCGAGGTCCGCGCGGAAGCGAGGTGAAACGTGAACGATAAGCGTCAACGTAAAGGGAAGCCGCAGAAGTTGAGCACACTGATTCCTGAAGCGGCGCGTGCGCTCGGCTTTCAAGAAGAGCTTGAACTTTCACAACGCGCTCGTGTCTTTCACGAGCTTCTCGTGCAGATTGCGCCACACCTTGCGCCGCACTGCCGACTCACGGCGGGGAGTGAAGGGGGCCGACTTGCGATTGAGGTTGACGATCGCGCAACCGCGCAAGAGCTCCACCTACGTAGCGCCGAGATTGCCAGCGCCTATTCGAGCCACCCAGGCGGCGCGCGCGCGATCGGGCTAACCGTGCGCCTTAGACAGGGCAACGACGATACCGAGCGACACTAGGCGTATCCTCAGTGCAATGAACGACAACCTTCGAACAACTAACGCGCAACCAACCCTCTTGGTTGGCTCGGCGACGCTGGTCACCGCGGGCGACCGCGCACTTCTACTGCGCATGCCGACGAGCCCCACAACCGCACGCACGCTCGGCGCGCGCGCGGTTCTACTCTCCGCCCCAGGATCGAACACATCTCAACTCAAGGCGGCAGCCGAGCGCGCACTGAATCTTTTTGACCAAGGAGAAGGGGGCGCCGGTGAGCGTGCGCGCACCATCATCGTTGCGCTTCGCGAGCAGCTCGGCGAACAGAGCGAGGTCTGCATGGTCGGCCTCCTTCGTCGTGAAGCGTGGGCCGCATCAGGCGGAAACCTCACTGCCGTCGCCTCACTCCTCCGCGAAAGCCGACACGTCACTGTCTTGTTCCCCTCTGGTGCGCCGGGTGCGTCAACCAAAGCTGCGCAACGGCAAGGGGTTGTCACTGGGCGTGTTGCACTTGCACCCGGCGATCGAATCGCGCTTGCGGCCAGCGAAGAGGAGGGGCGAGAACTTTTGAAGCGTCGGCCAGGACCGACAAACGACGGTGCAGAGCTCGCACTCCTTCTTGCAAGCGAAGAACCTGCGCTACCACCACCGCGCAGCGCCTCGCAGGCAAACGACACACTCCTGGCAATCCCTACAGACAACATCGCCCAGGCTAAAGCGCGGGCACGCGCGAGATGGGAGGGGGGGAACGACGAACGGAGTGAGCTCATCGCCGCCGCTGTGCCGCCAAAACCAGAGGCGGACCGCCGCCGCCCGGAACATCCAACGGAGCCGTACACCCCAATTGATCGAGCCGCCCAAGAGGTGCTCGCCGAGCGCCGAGGCAGCGGCGCGCGTGGCGGGGTGTCAACACGCGGTCCGGCGGCGCGCGTGGCTCAACCAAGCCGTGATGCAAGAAACCGCGAGGCGATCCGCCGAGCCGCACGAGCGCGCGCGGAGCGCAGCCCCGGGGCTGAGCCAGAGATTGAGCGCTCCCGCGCTGAGCGTGGGCCCACACCCCCTTCGCGGCTCCACACTGCGGCGAGACGGCTCATTAGCGCAGCTGAGAGGCGCTTCCCGTGGGCTGCCTCTCGAGTGCCAGAACCTAGCCTAGATATTGAACGTAGACGTGAGGTGTCACCGAAGCAGGCGATTGCTCAAAGCCGACGGCGCAGCGCAAGCGTGTTGCTCACAGCAATTCTCATCACCGCAATTGGCGGTGCTGCAAGCGTCTATCTGAATCAAACGAATCCAACGCTTGATGCTGCAGCAAATGCGCGTGAGTCCCTCGCTGAAGCAACACGAGCCGTTGATGAGGCACTCAACCCAGTCACCAATTTGCTTGTAAGTGACCCAGACCGTGCGCGAACACTGCTGGTTGGTGCAACAGAGAAACTCGCGATCGCCGAAGCGGGTGGCGCCTCGGTGTCAGAGATCAACGCACTTCGCAAAAGGATGGAGGCGCCACTCGACAAACTCTTCCTCCTCACTCGCGCCTCAGTTTTTGATGTGTTTGATTTCGCATCTGCAACAGTTCCCATCAAGATCACGGCAATCACCCAAGGGCCGGACGGATACAGCTATATCCTTGATGATTACTCAGGAGCGGTATACCGAGTCGACCCGGCGGCGCAACCAAACCCTCGCGCAACCGTAATTTACCAGCCCGGATACGAACTATTTGGTAGCACCACGGGCCGCGCGCAGACAATCAGCGCGTCAGGACCAGACATCCTCATCTTTGACGCCTCGTCAAACCTTTGGCGATGGCGGCCGGCCGACCTAAGCGGGAAAGGAACACTCGTGAAGCTCCGTGTGCGGGACGGCGAACTTTGGGGGAGCGACGTAACGATCATCTCCGGGTTTGCTGCTGATGAGGGGACAGGCCTGTATAGAATCTATGTAGTTGACCCCTCAGCGCGACAAATCTTGCGATACACGCCCGCGCCCGATGGGACGGGCTATCCGGCCCCACCAACCGGGTATCTGATTAACCCAACGTCGCTCACCGGTGTGGACGCCATGGAAATTGACGGCGACCTCTACCTTGCGCAAGACGGCCTGGTTCAAAGGTATGTTGGCGGCGCTGTGGACGAGTGGGTCCCAGCGGACCCTGGTGACAGCGTGATCCGCAGCAGCCCAGAAATTCGACTCATCCTCTCCGCAGGCGCAAGCCGGACAGGCGTGCTTTACGGCTGGGATGTCCGCAACCAGCGAATGCTCGCGTACAGTAAGGCGGCCTCCGGGAGCGTGCTCGCGCAGTATCAACTTGTGGCCCCCGATGGCGTTGTCTCCAACATCGTTGGTGGCTACATCGCGCTTGCACGAGATGGCGGAGCGCCGACGTTCATCTGGGCTGAAGAGGGGCGCATCAGAGGTGCGGTACTCGGCGCAGCGGTAGCCCCTGGCGGCACTCCAACCCCAGCCGCCACCGCCGCTCCTGTGATTGAACTACCAAGCACTCAGCCGTAACACGCGGTGCTGTGTGCGGCGCGCACGGCACGGCGAAGGGTGGGATCATCACCGCATGGATCTACGACGAGCGGTTGTTGAGGGGGTTCGCGTCCAGATGATCTCTGGAACACACATCTTGCTCCTCCGTGATGCAGAAGAGCGACGATATCTTCCAATCCCGATCGGTCCAAACGAAGCGAACGCGATCGCGTATCACCTGCAAGGGGTGCGCCCCGAGCGCCCGCTCACCCATGACATTGCAACACTCATGATGAACGCGCTCGGCGCAGAGCTGCGCGAGGTTCGAATCGTGGAGCTTCGAGACGAAACATTTCGCGCGCGAATGCTGGTTGCCCCTACGGGCGGCGCAGTACAGGAACTCGACGCCCGACCAAGCGACGCCGTCGCACTTGCCCTCCGCGCCAACGCACCAATCTTTATCTCACTCGACCTCCTCGCAGCCGAAGGGATCGTTCCTGAGGCCGCCGAGGAGGAGCGCCTTTCGCTCTTCCGAGACTTTGTGAACTCGCTCGACGGTGACCAGCCGAACGACGTGAAGGGGAGCGACCCGGAGCGCTGAACTAGAGGAGCCGAACCCCCCGCGCAAGTGCACTTGCGCGGCGGAACCAGAGCGCACCACGAAGCGACCAGAAGTCACGCACCGCCGCAAACACCACGGAGGGCCGAGCGCCGCTGGCAGATCCGGCAACGCGCGGGAAGTGCGGAACACCGACTTCAACCATCTGCACGCCACGCGCCCGCAGCTTGATAAGCAGCTCTGCGGAAAAGAACGCCCCGTTCGATGCAACGGCAACGCCGTGCAGCGCGGTGCGAGGGAAGAGCTTCATTGCACAGTCCACATCGCGCACCGGAAGGCCAAACCAGAGACGATTCGCGAGACGATACACCGCGGCGTAGATCTTCCGTAGCGCAGGGTCGGCACGCTTGATGCGATAACCAAGTGCAACCGTTTCGCTATTTGGCACGGCCGAGATAAGCGCTGCAAGATCAGCAACGCGGAACTGCCGATCCCCATCGGTGAACGCAATCCACTCGTAGCGCGCGCCACCAAACCCGGAGCGGAGCGCTCCGCCATACCCGCGATTTATGTCGTGTCGAATCACGCGAACAACGTTCGGGTGAGCCGCTTCAAGCCGCGCCGCGACGGCAGGGGTTGCATCCGTAGAGCCGTCATCAACAAGGATCACCTCATACCGCTCAGCGAGCGTAGGGAGTGCGCTCAGCGCCTCAGCAACAAGCGCGTCAAGGTTCTCCGCCTCGTTGTGACACGGAAAGAAGAGGGAGAGCTCGTTAATCGGTATCTTCACCTGCCTCCTCCACGGCTACACTCACCCCATGAGCACTGCGCTGATCGTCGTCTTCGCACTTTTGTTGCGCATGATCATCGCATACGTGTTCCTTCCGGCGAACGCTGGGTTCACCGCAGACCTCGAAGCATTTCGTTTCTGGGCGGCAGACCTTGGTGCGAACGGTCCGCTCGGCGCATACACACGCGGCTACTTTCTTGATTATCTCCCTGGCTATCTCTGGATCCTCTGGCCACTCGGCGCACTCAGCAGTGTGCTCACAGGATCGTTTGATCCTGGTGCGCTGATCAAGCTCCCAGGGATCCTTGCCGACGGCCTACTGATCGTTGCCACGGTTCGGTTGGCGAGCGAGCTCGGTGCATCAACGCGCGCGCAGCGCGTGGTCGCCCTCCTCCTTGCGTTCACACCAATCACGTGGCTGAACTCTGCAGTCTGGGGGCAGGTCGATGCCGTTGGAACGAGCGTGCTGGTCGTTGCAGTCACAGAGCTAATCAAAGGGCGCACCGTCCGCGCCGCCGCACTCGCCGCACTCGCCGCAGTGATCAAGCCGCAGTTCGGAATCCTCATCCCCCTGATTGCGGTGATTGCAATCGTCCGCGCGCGTCGCAGCGGCGATGTTTGGTCACTCCCACTCATTGCCCTCACCGGCACGGCGGTAGTCTCCGTTGCGGCACTTCCATTTGGCCTAACCGTGATTGACCTGATCCAGAGGGTTGGCGAGGCGGCGGCAACCTACCCATACTTGAGCGTGAACGCGTGGAGTCTCTGGGCGCTCGCGGATAGTGGTGGGACAGGCATCCTCCTGAACGGAGGTTGGGGGAGCGACACCGCTCCTCTCTTTGGCTTCGGCCCACCGGCACTCTTTATCGGCACACTATTGCTCGTTGTGGCGATCGCCGCGGCGGTGTGGGCGGCACGACACGACGAGCGCACCAGAACGGTCGCCGCCCTCGCGCTGATCGCGATCGCCTTCTTCGTCCTCCCAACGCGCGTCCATGAGCGCTACCTCTTCCCCGCAGTTCCGCTCACCCTTGCACTCGCCGCGGCGCTCCCGCGCTGGCGTCCGATCGCCGCCGTAACCGCGCTGGTGTTGATTGCCAACACATGGGGGGTACTCACGCTTGCGTACCTCCAAAACCCAGGAGTCCCCGACCTTGGACCAGCTACCGACGCACTCCAAACCCCAGCCGCAATCATCACGGCAGCCTTTGCCGCCACGGCAGCGCTCTGCGCCGCGGGCTATCAACTTTTCCGGCTACCAACTGGCGCATCAAGGGTGGTGCGACGAACGCCAGCGCGCACGCGCAAAGCAGACGAACACGTGCAAACAAGCGCCGCGCCGCGAGCGCGCCTCAATCGAATTGACCTTTGGATGGTGGTCGTCATTGCGGTTACCGCACTTTCACTTCGCGGGTGGCGCGTGGGTGAGCCAACCCGATTCCACTTTGACGAGGTCTATCACGTGCGCACCGCAACAGAGTTCATGCAGCACTGGCGGTACGGCGACCCACATCCGATCTACGAGTACACCCACCCGCACCTTGCGAAGTATGCGATTGCAGCAGGCCTTGAGATCTTTGGTGCCCCACGCGTAGATGGAGGGAGTAACTACGGCGCTCCGATCCTCGCGATTGCGTCACGACCAGATGGCGCTGTCGGCGCGCCGCGAATCTGGGTCGCAACAGCATCGGGCATTGATGTGATCAACCCTGCAACACGTGCGGTGATTGGAACGATCAACGAACCGAGTGCTCGTGCACTCAGTGTGGCGGACGACGGATCGCTATGGGCTGTCTCCAGTAGCGGTGACCTGTTGCACGCGGTTGGCGACACTGCTGACGGAGGGAACAGCACCCCGTTCACTCGATGGATCACGAATGTTGCCGACGTACGCGCAGTGCGCGCTCTCGGTGACGTTGCATTGATCGCCACAGCGAACGAGGTGATCCGTGTTGAGCGTGGCGCAATCACCGCGCGAGCCGTTGTCCCTGGCGTGCGTCAAATTGAGATCGTTCGCGTAGATGATTCGAGCCACGTGGTGGTTGCAGGGAGTGCCGGCCTTACGCTTCTGCGCGCCGATGATCTTGGCGGCGCGCAGATCACCACCGTGACCGGGGGAGTGAGCGCACTCGGAGGAGTGGACTGGTTTGACGAACCTCGCGTCTATGCCGCGGGGCTCGACAGCATTTCTGTGTACACGCTTCGCGCGAACACACCAGCCGTACGCGTGGCGAGGATCAGCATCGAAAACGCGTCGTTGATCGCTGTGAACCACGCAACGCGGATCGTGCACGCCGTGGCGCCGACCCGAGCAGCAAGTGGCGCCGCCGCGCTCTGGAGCATTGAGCCAAACGGAAACGCCTACTTTTCGGACACGGAACTTCGCAATCCAGCGGTGAGTGGTGCTGAGCCGCTCATGAGCGACAACGTGACAGGTGCCGTGATTGACGGATCTGCCGAACTGCCGGACGGAGGGCGAGGAGAGCTGATCACCGCGTGGTCAAACGGGGAGATGGTGCAGGTTGCAGTGGGTGACCTCTCTTCAGGGTGGCGTTGGCCCGGAGTGATTGCTGGAGCGATCGCTGCCGCACTTCTTGCACTCCTCGCGCGGCTCCTGACGGAGCGCCGCGACGTTGCCGCGCTCACGGGCCTCCTCGCCCTGTTGGACGGCGCAGGATT
>DMUR01000096.1:2237-3050 GCA_003476885.1 Chloroflexota bacterium | reverse complement strand
GCCTGGCTACAAGGTCGCGCGCGCGGGGTTGTGGGGGGAAGCCTCCTCCTCCTTGTTGCTGGCGTAGCCCTCGGCCTCGCACTCGCGAGCAAGTGGGTGGCCCTTTACGGGATTGGAGCGCTCGGGTTGATCTGGCTCGCGCGCAGTGCATGGGGGAGACTCGCCGCCCTGGCGGGTCTCATTGGGATCAGTGCGACCCTCCTCCCCCCCGCACTCTCTATCTCAGCGGAGGGGACGCGACTCCCGAATCTCCCCTTCCTTGGGGTTGCAGTACTCGTGATCGTCAGCACGGTTGCAGCAGTTCGCCGAGCTGGCGGCATGAACCGTAAGGATCTCAACCTGCAGCGCGTCGGCGACGCCGTCTCTTCAGGGGCGTCGGCACTCCTTGTTGGGGCAACGCTCGTTGCACTCCCGCTTGCGGTCTATCTGATCAGCTATCTCCCATGGGCGGCGTTGGGAAACCAGATCGTTGAAGGCTGGCCGCTCGGAAACGACGGGAGAACACTCGCCGACCTCACCACCTCTATGTATCAGTACCACGACACGCTTCGTGTGGCGCACGCTGCAAGCTCGCCGTGGTGGGCGTGGCCGTTTGACTTGAAACCCGTCTGGTTCTTCCAGGAGAGCTTTGCGGCGGCTGGCGGGTGGAGCGGCGCAATCTACAACGGAGGAAACATTGCGTCGCGCGTTCTCGGTCTCGCCGGCGCCGCGTGGCTTGCACGTCAGGCGTGGACTCAGAAGAGCTGGGGCCTTGCGAGCGCCGCCATCATCTTCTTTGCACTTTGGCTCCCATGGGCGCGCGTTGACCGCGCC
>DMUR01000096.1:0-2065 GCA_003476885.1 Chloroflexota bacterium | reverse complement strand
CTGCCTCTCCTCTGGGCTCGCAACACCAGGGCCAGTGATCGGCGCGGTGCTTCTGATCCCTGCCGCATATGCGGCGTGGTCACTTCGTCACATCCGCGATCCTCGTCGGCTGTTCCGCTGGTCGCTCGGCGTGATCGCGGTTGTTGCACTGATTTGGTATCCGAACTGGTCAGCGCTTCCACTTCCAACAGGAGTGCACAACGTCTATCAAGGCGTTTTCCCAACGTGGGTCTGGTCGTTCCAGTTTGGGGTCACACTTGAGAAGCCAGTTGACGTCCCGCTTGTTAGCGGAGCAACACTCCTCTTTGCAGCAGCGCTCGCAGCGGTCGCGCTTCTTACGTATGCACTATTCGAGTACGCGCGGCGAAGAGAACTCCACAAGGATCGCTCGTAGCGGAACCCCGTCGGTCGCAAGGAGGCGCTCAACCGCCGCGGGAAGTGCAATCGCTTCGCCAGATGCAACACGCTGACGCTCGTCGGCAAGGGCGAGCCATCCACCGCCTTCAATTACAATCAGCAGCGCATCATTCGGTGAACGAAGTGGTCCGAGCGCTGCGCGCTCGCTCAAGGTGATCTCTGTGATGTGCGCCGTTGTGCCGGCGTGTAGGAGTGCGCTCTCTACGCCTGTTGCCCCCGAACCACGATCTGGTCGACGCTGTCCTGGTCCGAAGCGGCGGATCTCCACCGCGTGACGCTCAGCGCTTCTTGCTGCCGCCGCGGCGATTCGGTCGCTTGAGAGTTGCTTCCACTCCGTCGCTCACCTGGCGCCGTGTGCGCAACATCGCCTCATGCGCCGCCTCAGCGGCGAGCTGCGGCGGGAAGCGATTCACGACCGTGTCGCGGAGCAGATAGATGCCAATCGCCGTCGTAACGATCGGAAAGATTCCGTACCACTGAAAAGCGGCGTAGACCAGGTTGAGCCCGAAGGTGCTCACGCCAATCCAGAGTAGATACTCCCACTCGTTGCCGAGCACTCCTCTTCCGTTCACTCCGCGCGTCGACCATGCGTAAGCAACGATGGTGAAGATAAAGAGGAGGAGGTTCACCACCCAGAATGGGGTGTAGAAGGTGCCGAGTCGCGCGTTCAGCGCAACGAAGAGATACTCCCAAGGCCACTGCGCCATTCCGTTACCTCACTCATCTCTATTGACCCGACAAGTGGTCGGTTCGTCAGGCGAGTATGCCATCATCGCCCCCATGCGGGTCCTCCTCGTCGCCAGCCCAGCGCACGCTACGGTGGCTCGGTTCACGCCGACACTCGCCACCCTCGCCGCACAAGGGTGCTCCATTGAGGCGTGCCTCCCCCTCTCCTCTGAGCTCACCCGTGAAGGGATCCCGCACGTGGCGCTCGGGGACTCCGAACTCGACGCGGCACTCCGCGGCCTTACGGACGGCGACCTTCTCATTGCCCCACTCGCCGGCCCCGCCGCACTGGGCGCTGTCGCCCACGTGATTGGAAGAGGGGCGGGTGCACCGCTCCTCTTGGTTGACGCCAACGACGCGGGGGACCTTGTTGGGTCGCTCGCTATGGCGCGTGATGGTGGAACCGTTGGTGCGGCGGTCCGCGAACGGCTGATCCAGAGTGCCGCGTTTGCTCTCGCATCCGTCCTTGCACCCGCTGCGCGCGGAAACGACGAGTTTCCTGAACGACAACTCCTTCTCTTAGAGCGCGTACGCACCTTCCAGCACGGTGAGAATCCGCATCAGCGCGCCGCGGCGTACCAGCACGCCTTGCGAAACCGCGCAGGTGTGCTTGGCGCACAACTTGTGCAAGGGAGCGAACCCACACTGAACGACGTCCTTGATCTTGACGCTGGCGCGCGACTCGTTGCAGACCTCCCAATCCCAAGTGCAGCTCTGATTCGCCACACCGATCCGATTGGCGTTGCAACCGCTGAGACCCCCCTCGGCGCACTCAAGCGCGCACTTGGAACCGATCACGCGGCAGCATCAGGAGCAATCGTTGCGCTGAACATGCCGATCGACCGTGCAGTAGCTGTAGAGATTGCGAGCGGGAGTTATGAGGCGGTAGTCGCCCCAGGCGTGGCAGACGAGAGTGCCGCCT
>DMUR01000085.1:4863-5837 GCA_003476885.1 Chloroflexota bacterium | reverse complement strand
CATCAGCTATCTCGGCTTCGGCGTTTCGCCGCTCTCGCCAACCTGGGGGAACATGCTCTCTAACTCGCAGCAGTTCTTCTTGCAGGGGAACTGGTGGTGGGTCGGATTCCCAGGCCTCTTCATTGTTCTCACCGCGCTCTCGGTCAACATGATCGGTGATGCGCTTCGCGAAAGCCTTAAGCCGGAGGGGCGACGCGCATGAGCAAGAGCACCGGCCCTCTCCTGAGCGTGCGAGATCTTGCGATCTCATTCCGCACCCACCGCGGCACGTTGAAGGTTGTTGACGGGGTTTCATTCGATCTCACCGCTGGTGAGTGCTTGGCGATCGTCGGCGAGTCGGGCTCAGGCAAGACCGTCTCCGCCATGGCCATCATCTCGCTCCTCAGCCGCAAGCAGGCAATCATCGAGGGCTCAGTAACGTTCAAGGGGCGCGAGTTGGTTGGCCTCAGCGAAGATGAGCTGCGACCGATCCGCGGTGGCGGTATCGGCGTGATCTTCCAGGAGCCGCTCTCGGCGCTGAACCCGGTCACGACCATTGGTGAGCAGATTGCCGAAGTGATCGTGGCGCACCGCAAGTTGAGCTGGAAAGAGGCGCACAAACTTGCCATCGGTTACCTCGAACAGGTTGAAATCTCACAGCCCGACCGACGCGCCAAGCAGTTCCCACATCAGCTCTCGGGTGGAATGCGCCAGCGCGCCATGATCGCGATGGCACTCTCGGGCGAGCCGTCGATGATCATTGCCGACGAACCGACCACCGCCCTCGATGTCACCATCCAGGCGCAGGTGCTCGACCTACTTCGCCGCACCACTACGGAGCGTGGTGCTGCCCTCCTGCTGATCACCCACGACCTTGGTGTGGTCTCAGAGTTCTGCGATCGCGTGGCGGTGATGTACGCCGGCGAGGTGGTGGAGGAGCAGGGTCGCGACGCGATCTTCGACAACCCACGTCACCCGTACACGCAGGGACTCCT
>DMUR01000085.1:3695-4761 GCA_003476885.1 Chloroflexota bacterium | reverse complement strand
ATTCCAGGGCAAGTTCCGTCGCTCACCGAACCCATCTCCGGGTGCCGATTTGCGGATCGCTGTGGGCAGCGCGAAGCGGCGAACCTTGCCGCATGCAGCGCGCAGCATCCCGATCTCCTTGCACATGCGGGTGCCGCTGGAAGCATCGTGCGATGCCACCTCTACGATCCCGCGCACGGAGGCGTTGCGGCAAAGGGGGGAGTGCGATGAGCGAAGAGCGGAGCGCACCAGTGAACACGGCATCTGCGAACAGAGCCCCCGTTGGCGCACCACTGCTTGAGGTGCGCGGCCTTGCCAAGACGTTCCCAGTTCGCGCCGGGGCACTGCAGCGCGTCGTGGGCCATGTGCGTGCCGTTGATGGCGTTGACTTTGAAGTGCGCGCGGGTGAAACCCTCGGACTCGTTGGTGAGTCTGGCTGCGGAAAGACCACCGTTGGTCGGCTGATCCTTCGCCTCATTGAACCAACCGGAGGCTCTGTCCACTTTGAGGGGACTGACATCACCAAACTGAAAGGCTCGCAACTCAAGTCGTACCGACGCAAGGCGCAGATCGTCTTCCAGGACCCGTTCGCGAGCCTTGATCCGCGCACACCGATTGGTGAAGCGGTTGCTGAAGGGCTCCACATCCACAAGATTGGCAGCGCCAAAGAGCGCGAGTCTAAAGTTGCAAAAACGCTTGAGATGGTCGGGCTCCGACCCGAGAGCGCGCGTCGATATCCACACGAGTTCTCGGGCGGTCAACGCCAACGTGTGGGGATCGCTCGTGCACTTGTGCTCGACCCGAGACTCATTGTCTTGGATGAGCCAGTCTCAGCGTTGGACGTCTCTATCCAGGCGCAGGTGCTGAATCTGCTCGCCGAACTTCAGAAGGAGCTCGGGCTCTCGTATCTCTTTATTGCCCACAACCTTGGGGTGGTGGAGCATCTCTGCGATCGGATCGCGGTGATGTACCTCGGCAAGGTGGTGGAGACGGC
This sequence comes from Chloroflexota bacterium, assembly GCA_003476885.1. Lineage (GTDB taxonomy): Bacteria > Chloroflexota > Limnocylindria > Limnocylindrales > Limnocylindraceae > Limnocylindrus. The sequence continues at coordinate 3,788 of DMUR01000085.1, read as the reverse complement.
GCCGGCCGCGGATCTCTTCAAGGACCCATCGCATCCGTACACGCGTGCGCTCCTCTCGGCGGTCCCTGAGCCCGACCGAAGAGAGCGTCGTGA
>DMUR01000085.1:665-3643 GCA_003476885.1 Chloroflexota bacterium | reverse complement strand
TTGAATCCACCGAGCGGCTGCTCATTCCACCCGCGATGCCGAGAGAGCGCCGCCGCCTGTTCGGCGGAGACGCCCTCCCTGATCAACCTTGACCCAACCGGCGCACGGCGAGTCTCATGCATCCGTCGCGGAGCTGACGCGATCTAAGGTCCGTTATCGCCCGCGTTAGCGGTTGCGCTCGCTCCGCACGAAGAGGAGTGTGCCAATGCTCAGCATCACCACCGTCAAGATTGCAATGAGGCCCACGTTCCAGATTGGATCGGAGAGGACCGCCACGTTCGGATAGCCGTAATAGGCGCCACGGATCAGGTCCACGGCGTACCTGAGCGGCGCGATGTGGCTGGCGATGTCTAGATACCAAGGCAGGTCACGAATAGGATTGAATGCGCCCGCCAGGAAGAACTGCGGCAGGAAGATGAATGGGAAGAGAAGGTTGGCCGAGCGCTGATTTGGGAGGAGGCTCACGAGCAGAGCGCCGAACGATGCGCCGAAGATGGCGACCAAGACGAGCGCAGGGATCAGCGCAAACACCTGTGCAAGGGTGAGTGGGATGCCGAGCACGATGCCGAAGAGCATCACCGTGAACGCTTGCGGGAAGGCAACGAGCGATTCGCCAAGGATCTTCCCGGCGAGGATCGTGCGTCGTCCGATTGGGGCGACGAAGATTTCTTGCGAGAAGTCGTTCTCGCGGTCCTCCAAGATGGAGATCAGCCCGAGTGCTGCGGACTGCCAGACGCCCTGCGCCAGCTGGCCGGCAAAGATGAACGGGAGTAGATCAATGCCGGGCGACTCAAAGTTGGAGGCGAATGCGCCACCAAGGACGCCGATAAATAGTGCGGGGAAGACGAGGCCGCCAACAAGGCGGATCGGATCGCGGAGGAGCTTCGTAACGTCACGTGCGGCGATCGCGCCTGCGGCGGCAAGCTCGTTGCGCAGGCTGAAGCGTGACGCAGGTCGCGGGGTGATCACGGTGCTCATCGGCGGAAGCTCCTTCGCGGCGCGTCATCGAGCGGAGACTCTTCGCGATCGTCAGCCGTTGCAGCAACAATCTTCAGATAGGCGTCTTCCAAGCTTGGGCTGCGCACTTCAAAGCGCGTGAGTGGCGTCTTCAGGTCACGCACGAGCGCATGTGCCGCCTCAGCACCGAGCACCTCAACAGCAACGCCTGCAGAGATCGGCTGCGGGGTGTGTCCGAGTTTTTCCACCTCCGCGCTGAGTGCAGCACGATCTGCGGCCTCAAACTCCACGCGAGTGACGCCCGTACCAGTGCGCAACTCCGCTGGCGTCCCGTTCGCAACGATCTTGCCGCGATCAATAATGCAGACCTGATCGGCGATCTCAACCTCATCAAGGTAATGGGTGGTGAGGACCATGGTGGTCTTCTCACTGCGACGGATCGCGTCGAGGTAGCCGGCAACAGAGCGCCGCGACTCTGGGTCAAGGCCAACGGTTGGCTCGTCGAGAAAGAGGACCTGCGGTCGATGGAGGAGCGAGCGCGCAATCTCAAGCTTGCGACGCATGCCGCCTGAATACTTGGAGATCTTCTTGAAGAGATCCTCACGATCAAGGCCAACCAGCGCACCGAGCTCCACGATCCTCTCCCGATATTCGCGTGGCATCAGCGAGAAGGCGGGGCGATACGCATATGCCCCGTAAAGAGCGGCGTGGAATCGGCAGTTCTCTTCGCCAGTGAGGGCGCGGTCCAACGATGGCTTCTGGAAGATGATGCCAACGCGGCGTCGCACTTCAGATTGATCATGCGCAAGGTCTGCGCCTGCGATCTGCACGCTCCCCGATGTTGCGGCGAGCGTGGTGGTCAGGATGCTGATCGTGGTGGTCTTCCCCGCGCCGTTTGGGCCGAGCAGTGCGAAGAGCGACCCTTGCGCAACGTCAAATGAGACCCCATCTACCGCGTTCCGGTCTGCGCCTTTGTAGCGCTTCACCAGGTCGCGAACGCTGATCGCAGGCGCAGGCGACGTTGAGATTGGGGTAGGAACTGAGAGTGTCATCGCCGCGAGGATAGCAGGGCGCTAGGCTGACCTCATGGGACAACACTGGCGGACACTCCGCGCTCTGCTTCGCCTCACGCACCCGCTCCCAACGCTGCTGAACGCGATCGCGGCTGCGGCGCTCGCCACGGTTGCTGGAGCAGCACCGAGCGCAGCCGCACTGGTCGCCCTGACCATGCTCGGGGTGCACACCTTCATTGGTGCAACCAACGACTACATCGATCGTGATCGGGATGCAGGCCGACCAGAGAAGCCGCTCGCTCGCGGTCAACTTCAGCCGCGCGCTGCACTCCTGATGGCAGCCGCCGGGTTGACCGCAGGGCTGACTGCCGCCGCACAAGTGAGCACACTCACCCTGGTCTTGGCCGCGCTGGGCGCGCTGGTCGGATTCACGTACAACGTTTGGATGAAGCGCACGGCGCTCTCATGGCTCCCCTTTGCGGTTGGCGTCAGCATCATCCCCGCGTTTGCGTGGTCAACAGTGAGCAGCGTGCTACCCGCGACGATCCTGACGCTCTCACTTGTCGCACTGCCGGGTGGCGCGGCACTCGCACTTCAGAACAGCCTTGCCGACCGTGCCCTTGATGCGGAGCGTGGAATGCGCAGCGCCGCGGTTCGACTCGGCGAGGCGCGCGCACTCGGCGCGCTCGTTGTGCTGCACGCGGTGGCGTTCGCCGCACTTCTCCTGACAGCACCGAGCAGCACCTCGCCGCTCCTCCTCTCCGCCGCCGGGCTGCTCCTGGTGGCTGGGACCGCTGGGAGCGCAACGCGCTCGCGCTGGACGCGTCAACGCGCGTGGGAGATCTGCGCCGCTGCGCTCGCTCTGGCCGCACTCTCTGTCGCACTGGCGACCGCGGAGGGGGTAGGCTGAGCGAACACCTCATGGGGGGATAGCTCAGGTGGTTAGAGCTCCGAGCTTATATCTCGGCGGTCCCTGGTTCGAGTCCAGGTCCCCCTACCAACGCCCAC
>DMUR01000085.1:253-549 GCA_003476885.1 Chloroflexota bacterium | reverse complement strand
GCCTCATCAGGGATTGGTGAGTGCATGGCGCTGCAGCTCGCCGAGCGCGGGTGGGACCTGGTGCTGGTGGCGCGACGCGCGGACGAGCTCGCACGCGTCGCCGCTGCAGTCAGCGCAAACGGCGCAGATGCCGAGGTGATCGTTGTCGACCTTGCAACAACGTCGGGTGTTGAACAGATTGAGGCACGCATTGCCGATGAGTCGCGGCCGATTGAAATGGTGATCAATAACGCGGGCTACGGCCGCTTCGGCAAGATCACCGAACTTGATGCCGCAGGTGAGAGCAACGAGATTGC
>DMUR01000085.1:0-152 GCA_003476885.1 Chloroflexota bacterium | reverse complement strand
TGCCTCGTTCCTTCCATTCCCTGGATTCACCACGTATGCCGCAACTAAGGCATTTGTGCGCAGCTTCACCCTGGCGCTGCATGAAGAGGCACGCCCGCACGGCGTGCGCGTGACCTGTGTTGCGCCCGGTTACACGCCGAGCGGCTTTCAGA
>DMUR01000042.1 GCA_003476885.1 Chloroflexota bacterium | reverse complement strand
GAAGCCACGAAGAACGTGCGCATCGGCCTGATGGTTGGCGCGAACACCTTCCGCGAGCCGGCGCTCACCGCCAAGCTCGCCACCACCCTCGACCACATCTCCGGCGGTCGCGCCATCCTCGGCATTGGCGCCGCCTGGTTTGAAGAGGAGCACCAGCACTTCGGCCTGAACTTCGGCGACGGCTTCCCTGAGCGACTCCGATGGCTCGGTGAAGCGCTCCCAATCATGCGCGGCATGCTCGACGGCACCGAACCAACTGCGACAGGCCCTCGCTACAAGTCACAGACAGTGCGCAACCTTCCAGCACCAGTCCAGAAGCACCTGCCGATCTTCATCGGCGGTGGTGGCGAACAGGTGACGCTAAAGCTCGTCGCCAAGTACGGCGACGGCAACAATGTTGGCGGCACACCAGAACAGGTTGCCCATAAAGAGGAGGTGCTCCTGAAGCACTGCGCCGCTGTTGGCCGCAACCCAGACGAGATTGAACGCACCGTTGGGATCGGCAACGTTGTAATCCGCAACAACCAGGCTGACGCGCAGAAGATTTACGAGGCACAGTTCGCGAGGAACGGCATCTCACCGCTCTGGGAGAACCAGCCCGTAGGCACCGTCGATCAGATCGTCGAGCAGCTCGCCCCGTACGTGAAGCTCGGCTACAAGCACCTCGTTGCCGGCTTCTCCACCCCGCACGATGAGGAGTCCCTGATCCGCTTCGCCGAAGAGGTGAAGCCACAGTTGGAGAAGATCTAGCGGGGGTTACTCATCTAGTGCATTGACCGCGCTACCATTCGCGCATGGCCAAGCCAACGAATCCTGCGGTACTCCTCGCCTGGGGCGATGACCTCCTTCTGATCGAGGAGGCGGTTGATTCGCTCGCCAAAGGGCTGGCGACTGCTGGGATGGGGGGACCAGATCGCGTACGCCTAAAGGCGGAGGGTCGCGGCTCTGGAAACGGGAGTGCGGTGCTTGCGGACCTGTCGCAACGACTCGCGACGGGTGGCCTCTTTGGCGGTGGAACGCTTGCGGTGGTCGCAGGGGCGGGTCGACTCTCCGCAACGAAAGAGTTGCGCGCCGGTGTCGCCGCTGCGCTCGCCAATATTGCGCCTGGGAATGCGGTCGCGCTGATTGACCAGCGCGCGCGACGACCAAACCTGAAGGGGGCGCGGCCTGAGGGTCCAGGCGAACTCGGTCTGCTTGTGCAAGATGTTGGTGGTGCCGTGGTGAACTGCATCTCACCAGGTCCTGGCGAACTCGCCTCATGGATCTTGCAGCGCGCACAGGCGGCGGGGCGCGAGATTGCGGGTGATGCGGCAAAGGAGATCGCCGAGCGACTCGGTGCAGAAGTCCGCGAGCCAGACCTTGATCGCAGTGGGATGCGAATGACGGCGGCGATTGAACTTGAGAAGCTGATGCTCGCGGTACCAACCGGCACAATCTCTGTGCGAGCAGTGGACGCACTGGTTGCAGATCGCGGGATCGGTTCGCTCTTTGCGTTTGCCGATGCGATCGTGGCGCGCAGCGGTCCTCTTGCGGCGAAGCATCTTGGGCGTGCGATCAGCGAGCCTGGCCCTATGGTGGTGTCAACGCTGCATCGGAAGTTTCGTGACCTTGCGCAGATCCATGGGGCGGTGGTGGAAGATGGTCGCCCCCTGGCTCAGGTGGCGCGGGAGATCGGAATGCACGAATACCCTGCAGGGAAGCTTGCGGAGGCAGCACGGCGGTGGAGCGGACGAGAGATTGCCGATGCGATCACGGGACTAGTGGAACTCGATGCAATCTCAAAGGGTGATGGCGAGCGTGCCTGGGGCCCTGCGCTCACCCGATGGAGCGCGACGCGGATCGGCTAGCTGCTATTGAATGCGGAGCAAGACCTTCGCAGAAGCCCAGAGCTGCTCCAACTTGTAGAACTCGCGCTCAGGCGGTGTAAAGATGTGCACGATCACGCTGCCGTAGTCAAGGACGATCCAGTGGGAAGACGGAGCGCGATGACGATGCGCGGGCGTCACCCCCTCAGCGGCCATGCCGTCAACAATGCTCGCGGTGATTGCCGCAAGTTGTGGCTCTGACCCTCCGGTGCAGATCACAAACGCTTCAGCGATGGTGGTGAGGCCAGCAACGTCCAACACAATGATGTCCGCCGCCTTCTTGTCCTCAGCCAAGAGGGCGACCCTCCGCGCAAGATCGTGTGGCTCAATGCTGCGCTGCGGTGGGATCACTCGCTCAGCCTACCCGAGTCATTAGGTTGCAGGATCCACAGGAACATCGTCTGGCTCGATCGGACGCTTCAGCACGAGTTCTGGTCGATCCAAGTAGAGGCCGCTCTTCTTGATGTACTCCGCTACGGGGTTCGGCACAAGGTATCGAAGTGAACGACCTCGCGCGGCGAGCGCTCGCAGCTCTCGGCTCGCATGTGAGAGGTGGAATCCGTCGAGGTAGAGGAAGCGATCCTCACGGCCGGGAAAGTGTCGCTTCAGCCAAGCGCGGTCTGGGGTGGGTGTCCCGGGTCGTGGGAGAGCCGCAACGCGAGCGAGATCGAGAATGGAGGTTGGGTCTTCCCATTCGTGGAACCCGAGGAGCGATTCAACAGAGAGGATGAGGTAGAGCTCGTGCGGCGCGCCTGCCGGCGCCGACTCCGCGATCTCTCGGAGCGTGTCAACGGTGAATGAGAGTCCGGGACGATCAAGCTCCGTTCGGCTTAACTCAAAGTTCGGGTTCCCTGCAATCGCGAGTTCCACCATTGAAGATCGGGTCTCCGCGTCGGTCACGCGATCGTTCACCTTGTGTGGCGGACGTGCCGCGGGCACAAAGATCACGCGATCTAGTTTCAGCAGGTCACACGCAGCTTGGCCGAGCGCAAGGTGACCGTCGTGAATCGGATCAAACG
>DMUR01000063.1 GCA_003476885.1 Chloroflexota bacterium | reverse complement strand
TAGGAGGACCCATGAAGCCATATGACGTTGCCGCGATCCGCGCACGATTCCCCTCACTCGCCAACACGCTCCCAGACGGCCGTCCGATCGCGTTCCTTGATGGGCCTGCAGGAACACAAGTCCCGCAGTCGGTCATTGATGCCTACGCCGACTTCTTCCTTCGTGCCAACGCGAACAACGGCGGCTTCTTCAGCACCTCACGCGCACAAGGCGAAGTCGAAGAGGAGGCGCATCGCGCCGCGGAAGATCTTCTGAACGCACCGAAAGAGACGGTGAAGTTCGGCGCAAACATGTCCACGCTGAACTTCCAGCTCTCACGCTCGCTCGCGCGCGAACTTCAGGCGGGCGATGAGATCGTGGTGACGCAACTCGATCACGATGCGAACTACAGCCCATGGCGACTTCTTGCCGAAGATCACGGGCTCGTTTTGAAGGTGATCCGCCTCAACCCTGCGGACGGCACCCTTGATATGGAGCACTACGCCTCACTCCTCGGTCCGCGCACGAAGATCGTTGCCGTTGGCATGTCTTCCAACGCGCTCGGCACGATCAATCCCACGAAGAAGATGGTGGAGGCGGCGCATGCCGTAGGTGCGATCACGGTTCTTGATGCCGTCTGTAGCGCGCCGCACTACCCCATTGATGTGCAGGCGCTCGATACCGACTTCCTCCTCTGCTCGCCGTATAAGTTCTACGGGCCACACGCCGGACTCCTCTACGGGAAGCTGCCGCTCCTTGAGCGCTACGGCAGATATAAGGTGCGTCCCGCGCACGATCTCTGGGAGACGGGAACACCCGCCTTTGAGGCGATGGCGGGAGTGACGGCAGCGATCAACCATCTCGCTTGGATCGGGAGAGAGTTCGGCGACCCAGCAGATCAGGTGCCACTCAACGGACGCCGCGGCGAGATTCGTGCGGGCCTGAAGGCGATCACGCGCTACGAGACAGACCTGGTGCGACAACTGCTTGACGGACTTGAGCAGATTGGCGGCGTGCAGGTACGCGGCATCACGGATCGCTCGCGGCTTCAGGAGCGAACCTCCATCGTCTCGTTCACGATGGACTTCGCCTCGCCTGATCAGGCGGCAGAGCACCTTGCGGGCGATGGCATTCAGGTATGGAGCGGCGACTTCTACGCGCCGAATGCCATTGACGCACTCGGGCTCACCGAGCAGGGTGGCGTGTTGCGTACCGGCCTGATGTCATACAACACGGCTGATGAGGTGAAGCGACTCCTCACCTCGCTCACGCAGCTCGCCGCAAATAAGCCAGCCGCCGCACGCGCGTAACCACCGTGCGCGCGCCGCTCATCGTGATCACCGTTGCAGATCACGATGCCGATCTTGATCCTGCTCGCGTTGCACTGGTGAACGCGCGATACGCCGATGGGATCCGCCGCGCTGGAGGGCTGCCGATCCTGATCTCCGCCAACGCAACCGCGGAACAGCGTGCGACCGCCTTCGCCAACATGGAGGGACTCCTCCTCTCTGGTGGTGCGGACGTACACCCAGATCGATACAACGAGGCGATCGATGGCGCCGTCGAAATGGATGTTGCGCGCGATGCGCTGGAGTGGGAGGCGATCGCCGCTGCGGACGCGCGCGCGCTTCCGATCTTCGGCATCTGTCGCGGGATGCAACTACTGAATGTGCATCGCGGCGGCAGTCTGCTGCAACATGTTGAAGGGCAGGTTGGCGCACCGTATCCCGCAACGCCAGCACTGACCCACCCACTCAACGTGCAAGACGGGACGCGTCTCGCGCAGATCCTCGGTGATGTGCGCGCGCCACTCGCCGTCAACAGCTATCACCACCAGGCGGTGACGCCGGAGCGGTTGGCTCCCGGACTTCACGCCTCTGCGTTCGCCGAGTCGCCGCGTGGGATGTTGGTGGAAGGGCTGGAGGCGCCTGGTGAACGATTTGTTCTCGGCGTGCAGTGTCACCCCGAGCGGACGGAGAGCTCACCCGCCGATCTTGAGCGTGTCTGGGCCGCCTTCGTGCAGGCGGCCGCCCGCACGCCTGGTGCGGCAGGGGGCGGTGTGGCACAGTCTGGGACATGACCCAGACTCAGGGAGAAGATTTCACCAAGAGCGACCGCACCGCCAGGCTGCTGCGCACGCTTAAGTATGTTGAGGCGGTTGGCGAGGCTGGAATCCGGCCGAATGACCTCGCGAAGAAGCTTGGCGTCAGCCGACGCACCGCCTACCGCGACCTGAAGGCGCTCGAGCGCGAAGTCGATGTTCCGATCTGGAATGAACACGGACGCTGGGGTGTCTTGGAGAGCGGACTTCTCCCCGCCCTTCGATTCAGCCGAGATGAAGCGATCGCCATCGTGTTGGCGGCGCGCCTCCTCGCGAAGTTTGCAACTGGGTACGACCCAGAGCTTGGTGCTGCACTGATGAAGCTCGGCGGGATGCTGGACGAGCCACTTCGCTCTGCCGTTGAGCGCACGGTGTCACAGATCAGCCAACTACGCGACCAGCCAGAGGCGCAGACCAGGCTGCGCGTCCTCTCTAATGCTTGGGTGAACGGCCGCATTCTGGAGTTTGAATACGCCGCGGCCTGGAGCAGCCCCGGCACAACACGAACCGCACGTGTGCATCCGTACCTGATTGAACCGTCCGCCGCAACGCTTGCAACGTATCTGATTGGATTTGATGAGACGCGCAGCGCCATGCGCACCTTCCGCGTTGACCGCATCAACAATCCACGCATGACGACCGCAACGTTTACTCGACCAGAAGATGTTGAACTGGAGCGCACACTCGCCGCCGCCTGGGACATTGTTGCCGATCAACCCCTTGAGGAGATTGTGTTGCGCTTTACTCCAGAGGCCGCGCCGCGCGCATCGGAAACGCGGTGGCATCCATCACAGATCAGCGAACGAGAAGCGGATGGCTCCCTTCTCTGGCGCGCACGCGTCTCGGGCTTGCTCGAGATTCGCGCGTGGATCCTTGGCTGGGGTGACGGAGTTGAGGTGCTTAAGCCGCCGGCGCTCCGAGATGAGGTTGCACGCACTCTCGCCACCGCAACCGCGCGATACACCAGCGCATGAGCACCACCAGCAACGGCGGGAGTGAGGCGGCGCGCTTTAGGGCGGTCAACCTGATCAGTGACCCAATCCACGGCTACATCGAACTGACCAAGCGCCTCACCCCAGAGGGTGCAGCCGCGCTCGGCTACCTCGCAGAAGACGCTGCCGAAGAGGATCTGCTCGACACACCGTGGCTGCAGCGGCTGCGCCGCATCAGCCAACTCCAGAGCGCACGCTGGGTCTTCCCTACTGCGGAGCACAGCCGCTTCTCCCACGGGCTCGGCGTGATGCATGAGGCGGGACTCTGGGCGCGCCAGCTGTATGGCTCGCTCGCCGAGCAGTTGCGTGCGAGCGGTGATGACGTCCCGAGCGAGGGCCTGGTGGTGGAGACGATGCGCGTGGCGGGTCTCCTCCACGATGTGGGCCACGGACCATTTGCGCACTTCTTTGATCACGAGGTTCTGGAGAAGTTCCCCGCCCCCGATGATTCGCGGCGTGCGCCGGGGAAGCGACTTGCGCACGAAGATCTCTCTGCGCTCATCATCGAGCACGAAGTTGGTGCGATCATCGGCAGGCTCCGTCGCGCGCCAGGCGAACACGCTGAACGCGATCGATTCAGCGACGGCGAGTCTATTGACCCGATCTGGGTGAGCTTCCTCATCTCCAAGCCGCCACTTGAGGACGACACGGTGCCGCGCTGGCTGCGCATCATGCAGCCGCTCCTCTCTGGCGTCTTCACCGTTGACAACCTTGACTACGTCCGTCGTGACTCGTACATGACTGGCGTGCAGATTGGCGCTGTGGATGTGGAGCGGCTGCGGCGCTACAGCTTTATTGGCCCGCGCGGCCTCACCCTCTATGAACCTGCGGTTGGAGCGTTGGAGAGCTTCTTGAACGCGCGGCACTTCATGTATCAGCAGGTCTACCTACACCGCACCGTGCGCGGCATTGACCTTGATATGAAAGAGGCATTCGCCCCTGGGATCCGCGCCATCTTCGGCGACACGTCGCCTGCAGAAGATCTCGCCGCGTATCTTGAACTGGACGAGTACACGCTCCTCCACCAAGCGGCGCGCTGGGCGCGCGGCAGCGATCTCTCCGAAACGCCAACGCCGGGCGATGGCCGCGTCACCCCTGCGGTTGCAGATGCGTGGCGAGCGATCCTCTTCCGCAACCCGCGCTGGCAGTTGGAAGAAGAGCTACGCGCCGAGTTCGGTGACGAGGGGATCCCCGCCAACCTCCTTGAGAAGCTCGGCACACCGATCCCGGGTGAGGTGGCGATTGACCTTGCCACCTGCGATCCACGCCACGTGGAGGGCGACGCCGCGGACCGCCTCCTCGCCGTTGAGGGGCGCGAGGGACAAACGGCGCGACCGATCTCAGAACTCTTGACGAAGCTCCCGCTCTATAGCGTGATCGCGCGGCGCTATCGCCGTCGCTAACTGCTCGCGCGCGCTGCTAGCGGTTGGCGCGCAACCAGGCGAGCACCAGGAACAT
>DMUR01000011.1 GCA_003476885.1 Chloroflexota bacterium | reverse complement strand
CGACGCGCGAGTTCGGTCGCGAGCTTAATGCGCTGTGCCTCCCCGCCAGAGAGTGTCGTTGCGGGCTGGCCGAGCCGCAGATAGCCGAGGCCCACCTCGCTCAACGTCTTCAGGCGATTCCGGATGGCAGGGATCGCATCGAAACGCTCCAGTGCGTCTGCAACCTGCAGCTCAAGCACATCGGCGATCGTCATCCCCTTCCAGGTGACATCGAGCGCCTCGCGGTTGTACCGCTTTCCGCGGCACGTCTCACATGGGACGTACACATCGGGGAGGAACTGCATCTCAATCTGCAGGATGCCGTCACCCGCGCAGGTCTCACAACGGCCGCCCTTGACGTTAAAGGAGAACCGGCCCGCAGAGTAGCCACGGAGTCGCGCCTCCTGTGTGGCAGCGAAGAGTTCACGGATCGGCGTGAAGAGGCCCACATACGTTGCAGGATTTGAGCGTGGTGTACGGCCGATCGGACTCTGATCGATCTCGATCGCCTTATCAATCTGGTCGAGCCCCGTCACACGTTCGTGTGCACCAGGCCGCTCTTTCGCGCCATGGAGCTTGCGCGCGATTGCCTTCTGCAAGATGTCGGTCACGAGCGTGCTCTTTCCGCTCCCAGAGACTCCAGTGACGGCGATGAAGCGACTAAGGGGAAACTCCACATCAAGCCCCTTCAGGTTGTGCTCGCGCGCCCCTCTCACCACGATGCTCTTCCCGCTCCCCTTCCGTCGCGTCTTCGGAATCTTCACGGAACGATCTCCGCGGATGAATGCACCGGTGATTGACTCCTTTGCGTCGGTGAGCGCCTTCAGGGTGCCGTTCACCACCACCTTCCCGCCAAGCTCCCCGGCGCCTGGGCCAATGTCCACGATCCAGTCGGCGGTGCGGATCGTCTCTTCATCGTGCTCAACCACCAGCACCGTGTTCCCGAGGTCGCGGAGGCGCAGGAGCGTCGTGATGAGACGCGCGTTGTCACGTTGATGCAAGCCAATCGATGGCTCGTCAAGGATGTAGAGGACACCGACAAGGCGTGAACCAATCTGCGTGGCGAGGCGGATGCGCTGCGCTTCACCGCCCGAGAGCGTGGTGGCGGTGCGATCCACGGTGAGGTAGTCAAGTCCAACATCTACGAGGAAGCCAGCCCGTTCGGCAATCTCTTTGACGATCGCCTTCGCGATCGTTCGCTCACGCTCGCCGAGGAGTGGTGTCAGTGCGTTAATCCAGGTGGTGAGCTCGCCGATCGGCATCGCCGCGACCTCCGCGATGTTCTTCTCAGCAACGCGCACGGCGAGCATCTCTGGTTTAAGGCGGCGGCCCTTGCACTCGGGGCAGGGGCGGCTGACCATGTAGCGCTCAATCTCAACGCGAACGAGCTCGGAGTCCGTCTCGCGATGGCGGCGCTCAAGGTTCGCGATGATCCCCTCGAATGCCGCCTTGTAGGTGTTCCGATAGCTCGCGTTCTCATAAGTGACGGTGAAGCGATCCTCGCGTTCAGCATTGAGGAGATACTCCTGTGCCGCGGCGGGGAGCTCACCGATCGGCGTCTTCGGGTTCCACTTCTTCGCCTTCATCGCCGCGGTGACCACCTTCAGGTACCAACTCCCCTCTGGAGAGCGCGACCACGGTACGAGTCCCCCTTCTAGGACCGACTTCTCCGGATCGATCACGCGTTCGGGATCTACCTCAAGACGGAAGCCGAGTCCCGTGCACTCGGGGCATGCGCCGTGCGGCGAATTGAAGCTGAAGGAGCGCGGCTCCAGGTCGTCCATCACCGTTCCGTCATATGGGCAGCCGAGCTTCTCGCTGAAGAGTCGCTCCTCGAACGTGGGCTTAGAGCCCTCCGCAGCGGCCGAGGAGATGATCACGAGGCCTTCGCCGAGCTTCAACGCCGTCTCGACAGAATCGGAGAGCCGGCTGCGATCTTCTGGCGGAAGTGGCTTCCCCTTCTCATCAACGGGTCGCCGCACAATAAAGCGATCGACCACCACCTCAATACTGTGTCGCTTCTTCTTGTCGAGTTTCGGCGCGTCGTCCAGGTCGTACAGCGTGCCGTTGACACGGACGCGGCTGAAGCCCGCCTTCCGGGCGGCATGGAAGAAGGTCTCCCCTTCACCCTTCCGATCGCGAAGCACGGGACCGAGCACGAGAAGGCGTGTCCCGTCAGGGAGTTGCAGGATCTCATCAACAATGTGATCAAGGGAGACTCGACTGATGGGGCGATCACATTTCGGACAGTGCGGCGTGCCAGCACGCGCATAGAGAAGTCGGAGGTGATCCCAAATCTCGGTGATCGTCCCTACGGTTGAACGCGGGTTGCGCGAGGAGCCCTTCTGGTCAATGGAGATAGCAGGCGAGAGGCCATCAATGAGGTCCACATCCGGCTTCTCCATCTGGCCAAGAAATTGCCGCGCATAGGCGGAGAGGCTCTCCACGTAACGGCGCTGCCCTTCGGCGTAGATCGTGTCAAAGGCGAGGCTCGACTTGCCGGATCCAGAGATTCCCGTCACCACCACAAGCCGGTCGCGGGGAATCTCAAGGTCAATACCCTTCAGGTTGTGCTCGCGTGCGCCACGGATCACGATCTTCTCTTGTGCCACTTCAGCCCCTTCTGCGCGGACGCTCGCCGCGGCGCTTGATCACGTTCGGGGTCACGCT
>DMUR01000005.1:2641-3236 GCA_003476885.1 Chloroflexota bacterium | reverse complement strand
ACGACGCGGGGCACTGGGCGGCGGCTGCGGCTGGGGCCACTGCGGGGTACGCCGATGGTGAGGATCCTGATCTTGCGAAGGTCCTTCGCGAGGCGTACTACGTTGAGGATGAGCTCGGGGTTCGTCCGCGCTGGCCGGGCGGGAACCGGTCGGAGGAGCGCCTCCAGAACGTTGCAACGCTGCTCCGCGTTGGGGCGGCCATGGGCTTGCACAGCGCGGCGGCGCCAGCCCTTGCACCACTCCTCGTGAACGGGCTTCCGCTGAGTCGGCTGGTTGCACGCGACCCTATTGACTCATCACCGCCACTGCGTCACCGCTCAGACCGCGCTGCGTTTGACCAGATCGATGTCTTACTCTTCCGTCGCGGCAAGAGTCTCTTAATGTGTGAAGTGCAGCTCGGCCCACTCCCGCTCGGCGCACTCCTCCTCGGTCGTCACGCCAAGGTGGCGACCGACCAAGAAGTGGTTCGACTTCTGGTGACAGACCGCGCGCTCTTGCGACTCGCGGAGGCGCGCATCCAACGCGACGAGCGGCTCGCCGCTGCATGGGAGGAGGGGAACTGGCACCTCCTTGCAACCGATCAGTTGGCGCGACT
>DMUR01000005.1:1886-2483 GCA_003476885.1 Chloroflexota bacterium | reverse complement strand
CTGATGAACGCGATCTTCCTTGCCGCCACGATCGGCGTTGGCCCCTTCTGGTTCCTGATGGCGCTGCGACCGCGCGCAACGATCACCCACCGTCTGATGCGCACGCCATGGCCAGTGGTTGGTATTGGGCTCGTCTATGCGAGCCTCGTTCTTCCGAACGTTGGGGCGATCCTTGAGACGCTGCTCAGCCCAACGCTGGCCGCTATTTCGACGTCACTCGCGACACCGGAGGGGAGCCTCGCCGTCTGGCTGCACGTCCTTGCCTTTGATCTGTTGGCGGGACGCTTCATCTGGCTTGATGGACTTTCGCGCGGCGTCGGTGCGCCGCTCCGCATTGCCTCACTCACCCTTGCGCTGATGTTCGGACCGATTGGGCTGCTCCTCCATCTCGCCCTCCGCCCTCGCGGCGTACAGGATCCCTCCCAGCCCGTATCCTGACCACGAGGCACCCAGTGAGGGGTGCAGGAGCCCGGGTCAACCGGAAGGAGTCCACGTGACCAAGCCGCTATCCGCCAACGACCAGGCCGTCAAGACGCTCGCCGACGATCTCTGGAAGGAGATGCTCGCCGCCTCACCACTCTGGGGGACCTTCCTCGG
>DMUR01000005.1:0-1833 GCA_003476885.1 Chloroflexota bacterium | reverse complement strand
GACGACAACTCGGATGCGGCGCGACTCCGCGACCGCGCCATGTGGGAGAAGTACGGCAAGGCGGCCGCCGCAATCAGCGATGACGGCCTCGACATTGAGTGGAAGATCACGCGCGACTTGGTGAAAGTTGGCGCGGAGATCGCGATCGAGAAGGACAACCACCGCATGGACCTCCTCTCGGCGGTGGACCACATGGACGGCGTGCAGACGCTGCTCCCACAGATCGCAACCTTCCAAGACGCAACAACGCCAGAGAAGTTTGCAAAGTTGATCAGCCGTCTCAAGGCCTTCCCGAAGTTTATGGATGGCTACATTGAGCGCGTGACCGAGGCGGAGAAGCGAGGCCTTGTTGCCTCAAAGATCTCAACGGAGCGTCTCATTGCGCAGCTTGATGGCCTGATGGCAATCCCAGCGAGCGAGTCGCCGATCGTCACCGCCGCAAATGTTGCCGGCGATGCTGAGCGCGCCGAACTGACCAAGGTCGTTGCCGAATACGTTGATCCCCAGATCAAGCGCTACTACGACGCGGTAACAGGGAGCTATCGCGGCAAGGCGCGTGAAGTGCCGGGCCTCTGCTCCGCGCCGAACGGTGCGGAACTTTACAAGGTGGCGATCCGCAGTTGGACCGGCCTCACCCTTGATCCGAAGGAGTTGCACGAGATCGGCCTCCAGGAGTGGGCGGAGATCCAGGAGGAGATGAAGGTGATCTCCACCAAGCTCGGCCACGGTGGCTCCATTGAGAAGCTGCGCGACGCCGCGGAGTCGGATCCGAAGAATGTGGCGGTCAGCAAAGAGGCGCTCATCGTGCGCATCAAGGAAGACATTGATCGTGGGTATGCAGCGGCGGGGAAGGTCTTTGGTCGATTCCCGAAGGCCGGATGCGACGTCAAGGCGGTCGAGGAGTTCAAGGAGAAGGATGCACCCGCGGCGTACTACTTCAGCCCTGCGGCTGACGGTTCGCGCCCAGGGACGTACTACGTGAACGGCTACGACCTGCCGTCGCGCTTCTTGCACGCACTCGCACCAACCACGTATCACGAAGCGATCCCGGGCCACCACTTCCAGATCGCGCTGGAGATGGAGCTTGAATTCCTCCCTGATCTTCGAAAGCACGCCTCGCACCTTGCGGGGAACGCCTATGTAGAAGGGTGGGGCCTCTACTCCGAGCGACTCGCCGATGAACTCGGCCTCTATCGAGATGAGATGGAGCGCTTCGGCATGTTGCAGGGTCAGGCGCACCGCGCTGCGCGACTCGTCGTTGATACGGGCATCCACGCCTTCGGCTGGACGCGCGACAAGGGGGTGGAGTTCATGGAGTCGGTCGGCCTGCCGCGCACGGACGCCGAGATCGAAACCGACCGCTACATCGCCTGGCCAGCACAAGCGCTCTGCTACAAGGTGGGGCAGCGTGCGATTCAGCGCACGCGTAAGGCGATTGAGAAGCGCGATGGTGACAAGTTTGACATCAAGTCGTTCCACGATCACGCCATTGGGCACGGCCAGATTCCACTCCCGGTCTTTGAGGCCGAGATGCCGAACTGGGTCGCGCCGAAGGCGTGACGAAGCAGGGCGGCGCTGCAGGCGCAGTACGCGGCGTCTCCCGACGAACGGTCGGCATCCTTGCTGCACTCGGCTCCGCAGCCGCCTGGGGCCTTGGGGCGACCACCTCGGACTACGTCCTCTCCTCGGGCATGGGAAACGATACGTTTCTGGTACTGGAGCTGGGAATCGGCTTCCTCGTGTTGATCGGCATCGGTGCGGTACGCGGTGAGCTCGGCGGCTTCCGTCACCCTGGACTCGCTCGCGCCGCCACCACGGGACTGATTGAACCGT
>DMUR01000106.1:782-3516 GCA_003476885.1 Chloroflexota bacterium | reverse complement strand
GCATGTAGCCGTCCTTCGGTGCCAGCGTGAGGAAGATCGGCTCCATCTCCTTCACTGGAGCGGCGTCGCCGCCCACCATCATGCAGTAGCCGTTCTCAAGTCCCCAGACGCCACCCGAGGTTCCCGCATCAATGAAGTGAATGCCGTGGCCAGCAAGCTTCTCGTGCCGGCGGATCGTGTCGTGGAAGTTGGAGTTACCACCGTCAATCACCGTGTCGCCTTTCCCGAGGAGTGGGATGAGTTCGTCAATCATGGCTTCGGTGGCATCGCCGCTCGGCACCATCACCCAGACCTTTCGTGGAGATGGGAGCGCGGCAACGAGGTCCTTCACGCTATAGGTGGGGGTGGCGCCGTCTTTTGCGATCTCGTCGGTCTTCTCTCGCGAGCGGTTCCAGATCGCTACCTCATGTCCGCCTCGAAGGAGGCGCTTGACCATGTTGCCGCCCATCTTTCCAAGCCCAATAAATCCGATCTTCACAGGAGCCTCCTCACTTGTGGCCACACCTGGGCCGTCACTGAGATGCTAGCGCGTGCGTGCGACCCGCTGTGGATCAGGCACTAAGCGCGCGGCGGAAGAGCGACTCCACCGCTCCGAGCCCAGCGTCTGGGTTCGAGCCGAGGTGGATGCGCAGGATTGGCAGATCATGGGCCACAAGTGAACGTGCGTCACCAAGTGCCTGTGCGTCAACAAGTTGGCCAAAAGTGAAATTACTCCCGGGGATCTCAAGGTCGTGCGGTCGCCCTGCAACGAGTTGGATAAACCAGCCGATCGGCGCGCCCCCCTTGTGCAGCTGCCCCGTTGAGTGGAGGAAGCGCGGACCGTAGCCAACGGTGGTGGCGCGGTGTGTCCCATCGCGCAGTAGCAGGCGGAGTGAGGTGAGCGCCGCCGTCCGGTCGGGTGTGGTGGCGACGTACGCATGGATGCCAATGTAGCCGCGCTGCGCAAGTCGCTGGAGCTGACCGGCAACGAGTTTCACCGCGTCATCTGCGAATGCGGCGGGGAGCGCGCCGTCTACCCAGAGCTGAAGTGGCCCGTCGGCACACTTCGGAGTCAGTTCTGGGAGTGCGCCGGTTGCGGCGAGTTCACCGAGCACTGCGGTGGTGTTCTGCTTGGACTCGGTCACATTCGGTTCATCAAATGGATTGATGCCCAGAACGACGCCTGCGATCGCTGTTGCCGCCTCCCAGTGAAGGAACTCTCCGCCAAGATCTATTGCGTCACTCAGTGTGTAACTGATGACGGGGTGCCCCGCGGCCGCAAGTTCGTTGAGTCGAGTATCAGCAGAGGTTCCATCTGCAGCGCGTGGTGCGCGGCCACCATTCAGCGCGATGCGCACGAAGAGGCGATCGTCCTGGTAGCTCTCAAGCGCGCCGAGCGGCTCAAGGTCAACGGGGACAACGCCTACGCCCTGCTTCCCCGTGCTCTCTGCAACGAGTTGCTCCGCCCACGCGCCGAAGCCGTGGAGCGGCTCATCAACGAGAAGGGTCAACTTATCGCGCCCCTCGCGCGCGAGCGCACCAATGATCACGCCGAGCGCAACGGCACGGTTGGCGGTTGGCTCTGGCTCGCGCAGTTGAGCGGCAGCGACGGCGCCTGCAGCGAGCAGCGAATCCAGGTCAATGCCGAGAAGGCTTGCTGGCACGAGCCCAACAAAGCTGAGTGCGGAGTAGCGTCCGCCAATGTCAGCGGGGTTCAAGAAGCGTTCGAGCATCCGCTCACTCCCCGGAATCCCATCAATGCTTGGCGAAGGGTCGCTGATCGCGATCATTGAGGCGAACGGATCTTCGCCTGCACTGAGCGCGCTCGAGATCCATCCCGCCGCATAGGCGGCGAACGAGAGCGTCTCCGTGGTGGTGCCAGACTTGCTTGCAACGATCACCAGCGTCTTGGCAGGGTTGAGCCCAGCGAGCGCCGCCGCAACCGCCTCTGGATCCGTGGAGTCACAGACGCGAATCTTTAGCCACTCGCTGATTGAAGCGAACGCGGTGGCGAGCACTTCGGGAGCGAGAGAGGATCCACCCATCCCCGCCACGATTGCCGTGGTGAACCCTGCGTCGCGCACCTTCTCGCCGAACGCTTCAAGAGCTGGGACCTGCTCGGTGAAGTGGGCTGGCGCGTCGAGCCAGCCGAGCCGATTCGCGATCTTCGCCTGAACTTCAGCGTCACGGCTCCAGAGTGTGACGTCCTTATCGGCAAGTCGCGTCGCCCACTCTTCACTGCGCGCGCGTTCGAAGACTACGCTGATCGCTGCAAGATCTGAGGCGCGGCTGACGCGTGCAGAGAAGGGGAGTCGTAGCTCGCCGCTCACCCCTGTTCCTTCTCAATCTGTTGCACCTTGTTAGTGCGGCGGACAAATCGCTCTGCATCACTCGGCGTGGCAGCGAGGAATGCGGCGAGTACGGTGGCTGCGGTTGCGGAGTCAATCACCTTTGCCCCGAGTGAAAGCACATTCATGGCGTCGTGAACCACGCCCTGCTCCGCGGAAGCCGGATCATGCGCAATGGATGCACGGATTCCGTTGAACTTGTTTGCCGCGATCGTGACGCCGATCCCTGAGCCGCAAATCAGCAGGCCGCGCTCGGCACCGCCGCGCTGCATCAGTTCAGCCACGGCACGTGATGCATCCGGGTAATCGTCTGTGAGATCGCTCCCGTCGCCGCCGAGGTCGATCCCCTCCCAGTCAGGGGCGATCGTCTGAAGTTCGTTGAGCAGTGCAGCCTTGAGCGCAGCCCC
>DMUR01000106.1:0-767 GCA_003476885.1 Chloroflexota bacterium | reverse complement strand
GCGTGATCTGCGGCAATCGCGAGCTTACGGGCTGACACCTCAGCTGACCTGATGACCGTCGTGGAGGTGCGGCGTTGGGATCACACCGCGGTGCGTTCCAGCGATCACGCCGCGCGCAACCTCTGCAATGCGCTCTGGCGTGAAGCCGAATTCAGCGAAGAGTTTCGGTGCAGGTGCCGAAGCACCGAAGCGATCCATGGCGATGATTGCGCCATCGCTCCCCGTCCAGCGATCCCATCCGAGGCTGACACCGGCCTCAATGCCGACGCGCGCGCGAACCGCGGCGGGGAGGACTGACTCGCGGTACGCAGGATCTTGATCGCCAAAGAGTTCAAGACACGGCGCCGAGACGACGCGCGTAGGCGTGCCGGATGCTTCAAGGAGCTCTGCTGCGGAAACGGCGAGGTGCACCTCCGACCCTGTGGCAATGAGAATCGCCTTCGCCTGCGCACTCGCTTCGCGGACCACATATGCGCCGCGCTTTACGCCAGCCGCCGCTCCAGTGATGGAGCCAGGTAGCACGGGCAGCTTCTGTCGTGTGAATGCGAGCACCGTCGGTGCGCTGCGTCGCTCAATAGCAACGCCCCATGCATGTGCCGCCTCATTCGGATCCCCTGGGCGGAAGAAGCGCAGGTTTGGAATTGCACGCAGCGCGGCGTAGTGCTCAACCGGCTGATGGGTTGGGCCATCTTCACCAAGGCCAATAGAGTCGTGCGTGAAGACGAAGATGCTGCCGAGCCCGGCCAGTGCTGCGAGTCGCAGCGAGC
>DMUR01000082.1 GCA_003476885.1 Chloroflexota bacterium | reverse complement strand
GCCTCATCAACGCGGGCGCTGGGCCAGACGACAACGTTAAGGTGCCGCCAATTACGTCACTCACGCTCGCAGAGGCGATCCCAATTGCTGAACAGCTCGGGCTTCGCATCAAGGTGAGCGAACGCGTCACCTCTGAGTCACTCCCTGTTGACACCATCCTCTCGCAGTCACCAGACCCGTCAACGCTCGTTCCGCTCAATAGCGTGATCGAGGTGCGCGTGGTGGCGGGGAGCGGACTTGCGGTCGTCCCCGATCTGCTCGGCACCACGGAGGAGGAGGCGACCATGCGCCTCCGCACCGCCAACTTGCGGCTCGGTCAGGTGATCTCCGCCTGGTCTCCGGATGCTCCGCTCGGGAGCGTGCTGCAGCAGAACCCGCGAGCGGGGCTTCAGGTGGCGAATGGGAGTCGCGTTGATCTTGTGGTTTCACTCGGGCCTGAGCCATCGCCGGGTGCGAGCGCCTCCCCGTCCGGCGTTGCAGATACCGCGGTGCCCGTGTTGCGCTGCGCCGCAGTCGGTGAGGCGTCGCTCATGCTGGAGGCGGTGGGACTCACGCTTGACCCAGCGTCAGCAGCGCTCGACGCAACGGAGATTGTTGATGTGATTTCACCAGCGGCGGGAGTCTTGGTCCCGAGCGGAAGTGTCGTGACGATCGTTTCTACGAGCCCGTTCGGTACGCCACTCGCCGGCTGTCCGTAGAGTTACGCCTCAAGTCCTTCCCAGAGTCCGCCACTCGCCCAACTGAGTCGCGGAAGGCGCACGTCTGCACCGTCAACGCGACGTCCATGACTTGCGGCGCGTTGCAGCTCCACAGGGGCCGTCCAGCATGGTCGTACATCACTCTCTGCGATCAACTTCTTCTTCTTGTCGATGCCGCAGTAGCTAATCTTTCCCACGACGGCGCGCCGAAGATGTCGACAGGTTCCACACGCGGTAGTTGGCGCTTGGCAGACCCAGCACCGACCCGTCTCCTCTTGCAGCGCGCCGCATGACGGGCACTGCCACGCGAGGTGTGCACCGTCCACTATGGCTTCTTCTTCACGGTAATCGGCGTGGTCGCTTCAAGTGGATCACCCTGCGCAAGGGTGTAGGTCACAAGGATCAGTCCTCGCCCCTCCGTGTCGTAATTCTCCGGGAACGTGTACTCACCGATCGCGCGACCGTTTGAATCTGATGTTGTGCAGGGGAGCGAGATCGGCGCGAGACCAGGCGCGGTGATCATCATGCAGACCGTGGCTCCCGAAACAGTCGCACCGGTGGAATCGGTTGCGGTTGCGGTAATGCGGAACGCCTTCGGCGACTTGTTCAAGAAGATTGTTGCAGGATTTGCGACCACAATCACTCGGCCAACCGAGGCGTTGGTGGTGATCTCCACACTCGTGCGCGAACTATTCCCCACGGCGTCGGTAGCCACCACGGTGAGGAGATTCACTCCATCACGGAGTGAGATATTCACCGAATAGTTGCCGTTGTTGTTTGACGTGCCAGAAGCGGTAAGTCCAGACGTGTCATTTCTTAACTGAATCTCCACACCCGCCTCACTCGTACCACGCACCGTCACCTCTGCCCCACTTACCAGCTGACCAGGTGTGGGCGACGTGATCTCGACGAGTGGCGCAGTGTTGTCACGCGTGACGATGATTCCAGCACTCGGCGTCTTCTCTGCTCCGTCAACAACTACTACGGCGGTGATCGTGTTCGTGCCTTCAGTCAGGGGGATGCTGTTTACCTCAAACCCGGGCGTGCGCGGCAGTTCAATCTCTGCGCCAACGCGTTGTGATCCATCCGCGCCAACGACATTGATGCGCAGAATGGCGTTACTCAACTCAAGAAGGTCATCCGGGAGAGAGCCCCTCACGGTGATGGTGGCTGTTGCAACGGTTGCTGGGTCTGGTGCAACGATTAGTGGCTGGCCCGCGGAGGCGGACGGGACCGCGTCGCTTGGGAGGGCACTCTGTGTGGGTTCGCCGAGCGAGATCACCAGGCGCGCGCCAAGGACCGCCGCGACAATCAAAATCACAACTGCTCCGAGCCCTACGAGTCGCGTGATCAACGTGGTGATCGCGCGGCCAAACGAGCCACCACCTCGCTGGGGTGCGCGTTGTGATGTGTAGGAGACTGCGGCGCGCGTTGGCGCCGCTGAATCAACACGTCGGATTGGTTGGCGAGCTCCGCCGCGACTGTCACTGCGGTTGCCGAAGAGACCGCGGCGCTGTGGCGGTTGCGATCCGGGTCGATTGAACCCTGCCATGTCCCTGATTGTGGCACGCAGAGCAGATTCACCGCTACGC
Source organism: Chloroflexota bacterium (assembly GCA_003476885.1). Taxonomy (GTDB): domain Bacteria; phylum Chloroflexota; class Limnocylindria; order Limnocylindrales; family Limnocylindraceae; genus Limnocylindrus. The sequence continues at coordinate 2,512 of DMUR01000082.1, read as the reverse complement.
TCAGCAGATGCCAGAGTTTCCGTCCGAACCCGCCGTAGTTGATGCGCTGCGGCGCGAGGTTGAATCGGCACGCGAGCGCATGCGCACCGCCATCGCAGAGGGTCGCGGCCCTGAGGCGTGGGCGGCGGCACAGATTGCAATCGGTGCGCGTGGCCGCTTCGGCGTCCGACTCGGGCTCGAGCGCTCCGTTGCGCTCCTTGAGGCCCTCGGACACCCTGAGCGCGGGGTGCGTGGCGCGCTCATCGCTGGGACAAATGGGAAGGGGAGCGTCAGCGCCCTTGTCTCTGCCGCACTCAGCGCAGGGGGCGTGCGGCACGGCAGCACGCCGAAGCCGCACCTCATCTCATACCGCGAACGCATTCGGATCAACGGTGAGCCGCTCACCCCTCTCCCGTTTGCGGTTGCAGTGGAACGCGCGCTGAGCGCCGCTGATCAGGTGGAGAGCGCCGTCGGTCCGGTGACAGAGTTTGAACTGCTTGCGGGGGTCGTCTTTGATGGGTTTCGTACTGCTGGCATTGACCGGGCGGTGGTTGAGGTTGGACTCGGCGGCCGCTTAGACGCCATGCACGCCTGGGACGGCGGGGTGGCGGTGGTGACGAATGTTGGACTCGATCATCAAGAGTATCTCGGCGACACAATCGAGTTGATCGCTAAAGAGAAGGCGGCGATCATCATGCCAGGCGATCGCGCGGTCACCGGAGCGAGCGAACGCGGCGGTGCGCTGCGCGTGATCCGCGAGCGAGCACGCGACGTTGGAGCGGTACTCACCGAGGCGGTGCGCGGTGCGGTTCGCCCGCGCGGTCGCGACGGGATTGAGGTGGAACTCCCGCGCCTCGGACTAGTGCAGGTTGGACTCCTCGGTCAACACCAGGGAGACAACGCAGCGGTTGCGCTTGCAACACTGGACGCGATGCGCGACGCGGGAGTGGTCACAGTGAGCGATGCGGCGATTCGAGAAGGGTTTGCCGCGGTGCAGTGGCCAGGACGCATGGAGCTGATTCGTCAACCGTTTGGAGCGCCAGATTCGCGCGATCTCCTCTTGGACGGCGCGCACAATGAAGATGGTGCCGCGTCACTCGCATCCGGAATCCGAGATCTTGCACCGCTCCTGCAGGGCGCAGATGGAGTGGCGGGAGTGACGCCCTTGACGCTCGTGATCGCCGCAATGTCAGATAAGTCCATCCCTGAGATCTTCCGTGCGCTCGCACAGGTACCGGCTCTCCAAGAAGCTACCGTGATCTGCACCAGTGTTGGTGACGCGCGCTCCGCGTCAGTTGATGACCTCACCGCCGCTGCGCGCGCGGCGGGACTCGGTGCAAAGATCAGTGGCGCAGCGAATCCAGTGGAGGCACTCGACAGCGCGGCCAAGGCGCGCGGTGCAGTGGTTGTTGCCGGTTCGCTCTATCTCGTCGGTGCCGTTCGTGAGCGCCTCATGCGCGAAGGGCGCATTGCGAACGATGGGAGCCTCGACGGCTAGGCGCTGCGCCTACTGGTTCGGTCGGGTTCCTAGGGTGACGGAGAGCTGGATGACGCTCTCGCCGCGCAACACATCAAGGACGATCGTGGCACCAGGCGAGTACTGCACCAGGAGATCTTGCAACGGGTGCAGCTCATCAATCGCCACCCCCTCCACCTTCACGACAATGTCGCCATCTGTAAATCCGGCCGCTTCGGCAGGGCTGCCAGGGACGACCGCAGGCTCAGCTCCCGGCGAGAGCCACGCCCCCTGGAAGACCGGCAGGTTGTTCTGCGCCGCTGAGCGGCGATCAAGCGAGGTGTAGCGAATTCCAATCCATGGACGTGAGAGCGGTACGCCGGCGAGCGCCTGCTCCATGATCGGCCGAGCGATATCAATAGGGATTGCAAAACCGATCCCTGCGCCTTCATTGGAGATCGCCGTATTGATGCCAATCACTGCGCCACTGGAGTCGACGAGTGCGCCACCAGAATTTCCAGGGTTGATTGCGGCATCCGTCTGCAGGAGTCCGTCAAGTCGGCCAGATTCAGTGGTGATCTGTCGTCCAAGCGCGGAGATGATTCCTGCAGTGACAGAGTTGGTGTAGACGCCAAGGGGCGAGCCCATGGCGATTGCGGTCTGTCCTACCTGGATATCTCGCGAACGTCCGAGCGTTGCAGCGGAGAGATCGGTGGCTTCCACCTTCACGATGGCAAGGTCCGTTAGCGTGTCAATGCCATAGATGGTGCCAACAAAGTCACGACCATCTTTGAGGTTGACGGTGATGCTGGTTGCGTCCTCAACCACGTGGCGATTGGTGACGATCCACCCATCTGCGGAGTAAATCACCCCTGAGCCAACGCTATCGCTCCCTGCCGTTGTGACCTCAAGCGTGACGATGGCGGGGGAGACGCGCTCCGCAACGTTGACGATTGCTGACTGCTCAGAGGTGAGCGTCTGGCGGATCTGCGTCACGATGTCGCCGCTTCCCTGGACTCCACCGAGGACGAAGTAGGTTGCGCCAGCGCCGCCCGCCGCCCCAAAGATGATGGAGAG
>DMUR01000095.1:1083-5936 GCA_003476885.1 Chloroflexota bacterium | reverse complement strand
CACCTGATCCGCAGCGACGCACTACACCTCACCGTGTGCGCACTTGGCGAGACGGTGTCGCACGTGAACGCGACGACACACTGACGGGTGAAGAGCCTGCGCAGATCAGCGTGGTCGATGCAGATGGACTGCGACTTGATGTTGCGGTGACCATGCGCACGCCGGGTCAGGATGAAGAGCTCGCTGTCGGCTTCCTCGTCAGCGAATCCCTGGTCACGCAAACTTCTGTGGCGCGCGTCACGTTTGGTGACCCGCTTGACGCATCACAGCCAGAGAACCACATCAGCGTTCACGTGACAGGCGCGTTCGATGCGGCGCGGGTTCCAACGCGCACAACCGTTGCTACTGCGTCGTGTGGCATCTGTGGCAAGGCGTCCATTGACGACGTCGTCCAGCGACTCGGGCGCGTGCAGCCGATCAAGCGCATCGATCACGACGCACTCCTCACGCTTCCCGCGCAGCTTCGCGACGCGCAATCCATCTTTGGAGAGACGGGGGGCATACACGCCGCGGCTACCGTCGCCGTTGCGCCGAGTGGCGCGCTCAGTATCAGTGCTGTTCGCGAAGATGTTGGGCGTCACAACGCCGTCGACAAGTTGATTGGTGAAGCGGCGCTCCGCCAGGCACTCCCGCTCAGTGGCGCACTGCTTCTCCTCTCCGGCCGCTGCTCCTTTGAACTCGTGCAGAAGGCGGCCGCTGCCGGCTACGGCGCGATCGCCTGCGTCGGCGCGCCATCATCGCTTGCGGTGGAGACGGCGGAACGACTCGGCATCTGCCTGATCGGATTCTTGCGCGAAGGTTCGTTCAACGCCTACACCCAGTTTGACGTGGTGCAGCGCTAGCGGTCTCTAGGAGTTTGTCTCAATCTCCTTCAAGCGATCCACAAGCAGACCGCAGTGCGCAAGCGCCGCTCGCTCATCAAGCGCACGGACGATCTCGCGCTCATCGAGCAACGCACTAATCTCTCTGGTTGCGCGCGCAACATCCGCGAGCGGACGCAACTCTGCGCGTGCGGCGGCGGTGGCTCCTTGTACGAGTGCATACGCCTGGTCGCGCGGCGCGCCTGCGTTGACGAGTGCGGTGAGGAGACGCGAGGCGGCGTGTAGTCCGAGGCCCGCGTCAAGATTCCTGCGCATCGCATCTCGATTGACCTCGAGCCCATCAATGATGCCGTGCATGGAGCGGAGCGCGTAGTGAATGAGGCCAGTGGCATCTGGGAGGAGGATGCGCTCCGCTGAGCTATGACTCATGTCGCGCTCATGCCAGAGCGCTTGGTTCTCCGCTGCCGCTGCCGCGTATCCACGCAAGATGCGCGCAAGTCCGGCAATGCGTTCGCTCTTCACTGGGTTGCGCTTCTGTGGCATGGCCGAACTCCCCGCTTGGCCACTGCGGAACGGTTCACGAACCTCGTCAATCTCCGTGTGTTGCAGGTTGCGAATCTCTGTTGCAAATCGCTCAAGCGTGCCACCCGTGATCGCGATCGCGGCAACAAGTGCGGCGTGCCGATCGCGCTGCACGATCTGTGTGCTGACTGGATCCACACGCAGGCCGAGCGCGGAGAGCACCTCACGCTCAATCGCGGGATCAATCTGGCTATACGTCCCAACAGGACCTGAGATCTTCCCGGTGGCCACCTCGTCGGCAGCTGTGACGAGTCGTGTGCGGTTGCGAGCCGCCTCAAATGCCCAACCGGCGAGCTTGGCGCCGAACGTCATCGGTTCCGCATGTACGGAGTGCGTGCGCCCCGCCATCACCGTGTCGCGCTCCTCGCGCGCGCGCCGGATGATCACCAGGATGAGTGCATCGAGTTCGGCGAGGATCAGGTCTGCGGCGGCACGGAGCTGGAGGGCGAGGGCGGTGTCGATCACATCGCTACTGGTGAGGCCGTAGTGGAGGTAGCGCCCTTCGGGGCCCACCGACTCAGCAACGGCGTTGACGAAGGCGAGCGTGTCGTGATCAAGGGTTGCCTCAAGCTCGGCAATTCGTGCGAGGTTGACCGTGGCGCGCGTGCTGATCGCCTGCGCCGCCTCGGCGGGGATGTCGCCGCGCTTCGCCTGAGCCTGGGCGACGGCCACCTCAACGCGGAGCGCTGCGTTCCAGCGCGCGGCGTCTCCCCAGACGTTGCGCATCTCGGGTGTGGTGTATCGATCAATCACGATCAATCAATCACGGGCGGTTCACGGAGCGTCGCATCGGCCGCCACGCGCGCTCAATCGTCTGCGTGCGCTCAGGACCAACGGAGAGCAGCACAATCGGCGCGCCCGCAAGCTCCTCGAGTGCCGTCACGTAGCGCCGCGCGTTTTCAGGGAGGTCGGCCAACGCACGGACGTTGTGGATCGGTTCACTCCAGCCTGGGAAATGCTCGTAGATTGGCGTGGCTCGTGAAAGCTCCGCGGTCGATGAAGGCCAGCGCTCCACGCGCTTGCCGTCGATCTCATACGCAACGCAGAGCAGGATCTCAGGGATCCCAGAGAGCACATCGAGCTTGTTGAGCATGATGCTCGAGACACCGTTGAGTTGGACCGCGTAGCGCAGCGGCAACGCATCGTTCCAGCCAACGCGTCGACGGCGTCCGGTGGTGGTGCCAACCTCGTGCCCTGTCGTTGCGATGCGCTCGCCGATCGCATCGGTCAGTTCTGTGACGAACGGTCCTGAGCCGACGCGCGTGGCATACGCCTTCATCACGCCCATTACCTCATCAATCTGCAGCGGTGCGATTCCGCCGCCGGTGGTTGCGCCACCAGCGATTGGATGCGACGACGTGACATACGGATAAGAACCGTGGCTCAAATCAAGCAGCGTCCCTTGTGCCCCTTCAAAGAGGAGATGCTCACCTGCACCGAGTGCGCGCTGCACCAGTTCGTTCGTATCTGCAATGTGCGGGCGGAGTCGCTCGCCCCATGCGGCAATCTGCGCAAGGATCGCGCGCTCATCAGTGGCGGCTGGGTCGTCTGCGCCGAGTGCGTGCAAGAGTGCACGCTTCTCTGGAAGCGCACGTGATAGTCGAGATGCGGCGGAGGCTGCGTCAAGGAGATCTTCAACGCGCAGTCCGGTGCGCGCAGCACGGTCTTCATACGCTGGGCCAATGCCGCGTCCGGTCGTTCCAACCTTCGCACCACCGAGTGCGGTTTCGCGCGCTTTGTCCAAGGCAATGTGATACGGGAGGATGAGTGATGCAGCGTGGCTGACGCGCACGCGAGAGATGTCAATGCCACGCGCAATCAGCCCATCAAACTCGCGAAGGAGCGTCTCCGGATTGACGACGACGCCTGGCCCGATGATTGGAGTGATATGCCCGTAGAGGACGCCGCTCGGCACAAGGTGCAGCTTGAACGTGTCTTCGCCGATGACAATGGTGTGCCCTGCGTTGTCGCCACCCTGGTAGCGCACAACCGCCGCAACCTGCTCGGCGAGGAAGTCGGTCGTCTTCCCCTTCCCCTCGTCGCCCCACTGGAGACCGACGATCACGCTGGCAGGCATCGCTTCCCCTTTCACTAGGAGCTGGTTACGCCGGGTAGAACTCGGCGCGCGGATCGTACCCTCCCGCGCCATCCGCCGCTCACTTCGGCGCGCCGCTAGACTCGCCGTATGAGCTTCAGCCCAGCACCCGTGGAGCCCTCCGCACCGCGCAAACGCTACGGCGGTTCGTGGCTCCCGAAGCCCTCGCTCTTTGTCAGCTGGCGCCCAAACGGGATCGGCCTGCAGAAGCCGAACCACGTCATGGAGACCCTGCGGACGATCTGGGAGAACCGCGGCAACCTTCGATACGCCTGGCGNNNNATTCTCAGTAAGGGGGTCTGCGACGGCTGCGCGCTCGGCGTCGCCGGCTTCAAGGACTGGACGATTGACGGACTTCACCTCTGCACCACGCGCCTCAACCTGTTGCAGGTCAACACCGCACGCGCTCTAGATCCGGCGCGTCTTGCGGACGTCACCGCACTTCGCTCACTCTCTTCAACGGAACTTCGTGCGCTCGGTCGACTCCCATATCCAATGCTGCGCCTGCGCGGCGAGGCGGGATTCAAGCGCATCAGCTGGGAGCGCGCACTTCAGATTGCGGGCTCGCAGATCAAGGCGGCTGGTCCTTCGCGCATCTCCTTCTTCCTGACGGCGCGCGGCATCATGAACGAGACCTACTACGCCATCCAGAAGGTGGTGCGCTTCCTCGGAACAAACGACGTGGACAACGCCGCGCGCATCTGCCATGCGCCGAGCACTGGTGCGTTGAAGCACGGCATCGGCTACGGCGCTACCACCGTGTCATACCGAGATGTGATCGAGAGCGATCTCATCATCCTCTTCGGCTCAAATGTGGCGAACGCACAGCCAGTCTTCATGAAGTATCTGCACCTCGCCAAGAAGCGCGGCGCCAAGATCCTAGTGGTGAATCCGTACCGCGAGCCTGGGCTTGAGCGCTACTGGGTCCCAAGCAATGCCGATTCGCTCCTCTTCGGCACGAAGATGGCTGACGCATGGGTGCAAGTCGCCCAAGGGGGGGACATCGCCTTCATCAGCGCCGCGCTGCTGAGGCTCGAAGAGCTCGGCACACTTGATCAGCAGTTCATCAACGAGAAGAGTGCGGGATGGAGCGAACTCCGTGCGGCGCTCAACGGGCGAAGCATTGACGAGTACCTGGCCATGTCGGGCGCGTCGCGCGCGGAACTCGAGACCTTCTGCGCACTCTACGGAGGAGCGAAGTCGGCAGTCTTGATCTGGTCGATGGGGATCACGCAGCAGGCCTGCGGCAGCGAAAACGTTGCCGCAATCGTCAACCTTGGACTTGCGCGCGGCAACATCGGCCGCCCTGGCGCCGGACTGATGCCGATCCGTGGGCATAGCGGCGTGCAAGGTGG
>DMUR01000095.1:333-993 GCA_003476885.1 Chloroflexota bacterium | reverse complement strand
GCGTATGGATTCCCGATCGCGCCGAAGAGTGGCCGCTCGGCGCCACAGCAGCTTGACGCCGCTGAGCGCGGTGAGATCGATGTGCTCTGGAGTGTTGGCGGCAACTTCTTGGAGACGATGCCTGATCCGGAAGCGGTTGCGCGCACGCTCGCCAAGGTGCCACTCCGCGTGCACCAAGACATTGTGGTCAGCAGCCAGATGCTCGTTGACCCAGGCGAGGCGGTGCTCCTCCTCCCCGCCACAACCCGTTACGAAGTTCCAGGCGGCGGAACGGAGACCACCACAGAGCGACGCGTTGCCTTCAGCCCCGAGATCCCAGGACCGCGCATCGGTGAAGCACGAACGGAGTGGGAGGTCTTCACGCAGTTGGCGCAGGTAGTTGATCCCACACGCGCGCACCTGGTTGCATTCCCTGGGGGCACGCAGCAGATTCGCGAAGAGATCGCACGCATTGTTCCCTCCTATGCAGGCATTGAAACGCTGAAGGAGAGCGGCGATGCAATTCAGTGGGGTGGCGAGCGCCTCTGTGAGGGGCAAGTGTTTGCCACGCCCGACGGGAAGGCGCACTTTGCAACCGTGCTCCCAATTGAAGCGACGCTCCCAGCAGGGAAGCTGAACCTCTCCACACGTCGTGGCAAGCAGTTCAACTCAATGGTCTGG
>DMUR01000095.1:0-253 GCA_003476885.1 Chloroflexota bacterium | reverse complement strand
CGCGGCTTTGTCGATGGCGCCGCCGTGCGGGTGCGCAGTGCGACAGGCGAAGTGCAGGCACATATCAAGGTGGCACCGATTCGCGCAGGGAGCGTGCAGATGCACTTCCCTGAAGCGAATCCGCTCATTGACGGCGTGCACCGAGATCCAATCAGCCACGTGCCGGACTACAACGCAATCGTTGAACTCATCCCTGCTGACGCAACGGCATAGCAGTCGGTGATGGCGCCGGGGAGCGCACCAGAGAGCGTCC
>DMUR01000027.1 GCA_003476885.1 Chloroflexota bacterium | reverse complement strand
GCGTCGTCGTCGAGCGCGTAGTGCGCGACCCCGGAAACTTCCGTGTGCGTGATCGCGCCGCCGAGTGTTTCCCCGTCCACCGACTGGCCGGTGGCCCCCTTCACCAGGTTGGGGCCGCCGAGTCCCATGAACGACGTGCCCTTGACCATCAGGATCACGTCGCTGAGCGCCGGGAGGTACGCCCCGCCAGCCACACACTGCCCCATCACCGCCGAGAACTGCGGGATGCGCAGGTAGCGACGCATGATGGAGTTGTAGTAGAAAATCCGAGCGGCGCCGTACTGACCGGGGAACACGCCCCCTTGATACGGGAGATTGACGCCGGCGGAATCCACGAGATAGATGATCGGGATGCGGCAGCGCATGGCAATCTCCTGCGCGCGCAGGATCTTCGTGATCGTCTCCGGCCACCACGATCCGGCTTTGACCGTCGCATCGTTGGCCACCACGACGACCTCGCGCCCATCCACGATGGCGATGCCGGTGATGACACCGGCCGCCGGTGCCTGCCCCTCGTAGCGGTCGTAGGCGACCAGCAGTCCGACCTCAAGGAACGGGGTGCCGGGATCGGCCAGACGCTCGACCCGCTCACGCGCGGTGAGTTTCCCCTGCTTGTGCTGCCGTTCGATCTTGTCGGGCCCGCCACCGAGCCGGAGCCGGGCTTCCAGCGCGCGGACATCGGCGGCGAGTTGGCGCAGGCGGCCGCTCACGCGTCCTGCTGCGGGCGGGCCGCGAACCACGCGCGGATGTACTCCACCAGATCCTGCGTGCTCGTGCCGGGGCCGAACAACCGCGCCACGCCACGTTGCTGGAGGGCATNNCATGTCTTCTTTGGGGATGATGCCCCCGCCGGTGAGCAGGATGTCGTCGCGTCCGGCGTCCACGAGCAGGTCGCGGACGCGAGGGAACAGCGTCATGTGGGCGCCACTCAGGATCGAGAGGCCGACGACGTCGACGTCCTCCTGAATGGCCGCCGTGGCGATCATCTCGGGGGTTTGATGCAGGCCGGTATAGATCACTTCCATGCCGGCATCACGGAGCGCGGCGGCCACTACCTTGGCACCGCGATCGTGGCCGTCGAGGCCAGGCTTTGCGATCAGGACTCGGATCGGTGCCCTTCGTTCAGTCATCTCCTCATCCTACCCCGCCTCCCAGCACCCTTGAGGCGGAAGGTCAGTAGAATGAGGGCGTACGGCGGCAGCACGCCGCTGAGAGTGGAGGCGAAGTCAGAGATGGCGGAGATCAAGCACACCACGGACGCATCGTTTGAGGCGGATGTCGCCAACTCACCACGACCAGTGATCGTGGACTTCTGGGCCCCTTGGTGCGGCCCATGCAAACTCGTCGCCCCAGAGCTCGAAAAGCTCGCCGCGCAGTACGACGGCGCCGTCGACATCGTGAAGGTCAACGTTGACGAGAACCCAAGCCTGCAGCGCGCCTTCAACATCATGTCCATCCCAACGATCGCCTTCTTCAAGGGGGCTGGCGCGCAGCCAGTTGGCGCCGTGGGCTTCCAGACCGCTGAGCAGCTTGAGGCGCGATTCGGGCTCAAGGAGCTCGCCGCCAAGTAGCGCTGCGCTAGCGCAACGCGGACTCGTACCTCGCAAGGAGATCATCGATCTCCGCATTTGAGAGATCAGACGTCAGTAGTCCGCGCACCCGGTCACTCTCGCTCGCAACCTGGAAAAGCACGATCACTTGGCGCTTGTCTCCGTTGAGCAGCGTCATTCGACTCCCCTCCCACGCACCAACCTGCACCGACTCAATCCGAATGTCTTGTGTCTTTCGTCCGGTTGCTGCACCGCGCTCAAAGGCGAATGCAAGCGCGTCGAGCGTCAGGCCCACAGCTTGATAGGTCACAACAGAGAAGCCAGTCAGGCCGTCTCGCTCATAAAGCGCGCCAGCGGAGCGCAGCTCGCGCACGCCGGATCCCCAGAGTGGGCCGAGCCGCTTCTCAGAGCATTCACGCCCAGAGTCAACCTCGCTCGGCGTCTCAGCGAATGCGGCGAGAGGGATCGTGGCTTCAAGCGCCACATCAAACCCTACGGCGCGCTGCACATCAATTGTCGGATCACATGGGAGTGAGCCGTCAGGAGGAGTGCTCGGCGCACACGCCGTGATCAGCAGTGAGGCGAGAAGGATCGCTGCAATTCGTGTATGTGCCATCAGTCAGCACCTCCATCAAACGCAACCGGCGACGGTCGGAAGAGGCTGCCACGTGCCGGACGCGTGACGCCAAACTCTTCGGCGAGGTGGTTGAGGACGCAGTCGGCCGCCTGTGCGAGCTCAGGATCACGACGCACGTTGTCCACGCACCAGGCGAGATAGCCAGGATCGCGTCGGCCAACCGCATCCACGGTGGCACCCGCGTATCGACCGAAGGTGAATCGCACCGCGCGCGCCGCTTCAAGCGAGATGCGCGGGCGCGCCGCAACCTCTGGATCGACGCGACGGCGCACCGGTCCAGCCGGAGTTCCCACACGTGGCACGTTCGCTTCGGGGGCCCGCCGAGTCGGCCACTCCGCCTCAGGTCGCCAGTTGACGCTGGTTGGTTCACTTGTCCGCGCATTGAATTGTGGCGGCTGCGTGAACTCCACGCGTCCCGTCACGGGCGCCTCTGGTCGATGGCCACCGCGCGGGGGCGGCGTCGTCGCCGGATCCTCAGAGACCCACGCCTCAGCCAGCAGCGCCTCCACGGCGGCATTGATCAGTGCCATCTCGCGCGTCGCCTTGCGCGCCCCAGCAGCGTCGTCGGAGAAGTTGTCCGGGTGATGCGTGCGGGCGAGGCTGCGCCGCGCAGATCGAATCTCCTCGGCGGACGCACCTGGCGCCAGGCCGAGCACTTCGTGCGGGCTCCGCGCCCCCCGCCTCACGTGGAACTCACGGCTACACACATCAGGAACTAAGTGTAGCCCTCTCCCCTACGATGGACCTATGAAGAACGTCATCAAGGCGGTGGAGATCTCGCGCCCACTCCTCTGGCTCAACACATCAATGCCGCTCCTCTGGGGCATCCTCGCCACGCGCGGCGCGGTGAAGCCGAGCGACCTGGTCCTCTTCGCCTTCTTCCTCTTCCCATATAACTACTTTCTCCACGCGCCGAACGACTACTTTGACTTTGAGACTGACGCGCGCAACCCGCGAAAAGGTGGCGTTGAGGGTGCGCTGACGCCGAAGCCGCTCCTCGCGCAGCACGCGATCATCAGCACACTCCTCCTTCTCCCGTTCCTCGCCTTCACCGCCGTCCAGTTCCCGCCACTCACGCTCGCCTCGCTCGGCCTTCTCCTCCTCCTCTCCGCTGCGTACAACGCACCACCCACGCGTTTGAAGGGGCGACCGATCCTCGATTCACTCACGAACGTGCTCTACGCCATCCCACTCCAGGTTGGCATTCATGCTGCCGGTGGCACTGACCTGATCGCGCCAGGGGTGCTCGTCTTTGCCGCCTGGGGGATCGGCGCGCATGCACTCACCACCATCACGGATCGCGATGAGGATGCCGCCGCTGGCGTGCGCACCATTGCCGTCCTTCTTGGGCGTCGGAACACCGCGCTCTTCTCCGCCGCCTGGTTCGCCCTCGTCGGTGCCGGTGCAGCGAGCCTTGCTGGTACACCACTCGCCGCCGCCCTCGCCCTCCCCTACCTTTCGCTCTCGCATGATCGGCCGCGACGCCACCGGCGAGGCAGGGCGACGCCTCTACAGACTCTTCTTGATCGCGAACGTGGTGATCGGCGCGACGATCACGATGCTAGTCATGCTCCAAGTCCCGTTTGAGTCAGCGGTTGCCGCTGGTGCCACCGCAATCGTCGGGACGCTGATCGCACTCGGTGCATCTGTGGGTCGATCCGTACTCCGCGCACGTCAACGAGCGTGACCGCAGCGAAGCGCGTCGTTGTTGTGGGCGCCGGACTCGCCGGCCTCGCCAGTGCCATCCGTCTCGCCGCCGCCGGCGTCCACGTCACCGTCATCGAGCGCGGCACGCGTCCTGGCGGCAAGATGGGGCGTCGTGAGATCGGTCCGTATCGCTGGGATAGCGGCCCCACCATCTTCACCCTCCCCGAACTCTTCGATCAGCTCTGGTCCGCCGCTGGCGCAACGCGCAGCGACGATCTGACCCTCCTCCCCGTTGAGCCAGCTTCGCGCACCTTCTTTGCCGACGGCAGCGTTCTGGAGACATCAAGCGATCTCACCAAACTCGCCGCAAGCTTCGGGGCGCTCGATCCGCGCGATGCGGCGGGGATCCCTGCATTCATGCGTCGCGGCGAGAAGCTCTGGCGCGAACTAGATCAGACCTTCTTCCGCAAGACGCTCAGCCCGTTGAGCCTCCTTGCGCCGATGTCGTGGCTCGCAGGGATTCGTCTCGATGCGGCAACGCCGTACAGTCGCCGCATCAACCAGACCTTCCACGACGAGCGCATTCGTCACGTGATGCGCTACAAGTCCATCTACCTCGGCTCAACGCCGCAGAGCGTCCCTGGCGCCTTCCTCTCCATTCCGTATATCGAAGCGAAGTTCGGCACCTGGCATCCAGAGGGTGGCATGCACGAGGCGCCACTCGCCATGGAGCGGCTCGCCCGCCGACTCGGCGTGGAGTTCCGCTACGGCACCGATGCAATTGGGAGCGTCATCAGGGACAAGCGCATCAGCGCACTCCGCATTGCGCCACGAAGTGCGCAACCACGAACGCTCGGCACCGGCCCCGCCGCACCGAACCAGCCTGGTGAAGAGCGCATTGAGGCGGATGCGGTGCTCTTCAACGCCGACATCGTCCACGCCAACCGTGATCTGATCGGAGAAGAGAACCTCGGAGCGCTCAGTCGCCAGCGCTTCAAGAGGATCACGCCGTCATCAAGCGCCTACATCCTGCACCTCGGCGTGAAGCGCACCTTCCCGGACCTTGCCCATCACACCGTCTGGCACCCAGAGAACCCGAACGACGAACTCGACCGCATCATCAGCTCACCCGTTCCAAGCGGCGATCCCACGCTCTACATCCAGCACGTTGCGGCAACAGATCTAACCGCACGGCTCGACGGCCGCACCGCGCTCTATGTGCTCACTCCAGTTCCGCCACTCAAAGATCGACGCTGGTGGGAGGAGCACCGTGACGAGTACCGCGCCGCAACCATCAAGCGCGTCTGCGAACGAATAGGCCTCAAGCCTGAAGAGATTGAAGAGCAGGCCGACTGGACGCCGCTCGAGTTCGAGCGCGAGCAGTACTGCCACGACGGTTCCATCTTTGCCTTAGCGGCGAGCTTCTTCCAGAGCGCCTACTTCCGCCCCGCCAACGCCTCGCCAGACATCGCCAACGCCTTCTTCGCCGGCGGCGGCTCACAACCGGGCGGCGGCATCCCTCTGGTCATGCTCTCTGGCTACATCGCCAGCCGCACCATCCTGAAGCGCCTCGGACTTCCCCTCCCACCGAGCGAGGCGGGGCAGATCTTCTAGCGCTGGTTTCGCCTCTTTAGTGCCCCTACGATCCGCGCGACGATGCCAACCAGAATCACTCCATAGACCAGCAGCGCGAATACCCACTTGATACTTGAGGCCGTTGAGGCTAGCAGAGCCGTGGACGAAGCAATCGTGCCGTCTGCTAGGTACTGGTTCGACAGAGAGGCTAAGGAGAAGTTCTCCAACCAATCAAAGAGCACTTGGCCAAATGGGAGCAGATTCAGTAGCCCAACCTTTAGCGAGTATGGCTTGAACAAAAGCGAGACCCAGACCACATACATCACGCCGTAGATCACGCCAAAGAGAGAGTCCCAAACCTGGCTGAAGGTGATGTACGCGGAGATCTGCTCTGCAGACCGCTCTGCAAGAAAGGCAAGAACCTCTGCCTGGCCAAAGCCCAACGAAGTCCCTAGGGAGCGAATACTGCTGTTGGCAACTTCAAACGTTTTTCCCTGTGCGCTCAGGATGAGGACGGTGTACCCGGCAAAGACAACGGTGGTGAGCAGCGCAGTGACCAGGGTTGACTTCGCATAGAAAAACCCTGATGCGCGTCGTAGGGCTCCGGTCTTGCTCAACGACGCTGTGCTGTCGGTGCTTTTGCTAGACATCATTAGCCGTCTACCTTTCTACGCTCTCATCTTGACTGTGCCACTCCGGGCCGACTAAAGAGTGCCTCGAAGAGCAGCACCCCTGACGCGAAGAGCAGCAGCGGACTCCACGTTGTTGTTATCGCAACGGCAAACAGTACGACTGCAGCTGCCACGCGGAACCGCTTGTCGATCCCCCGAAGGCTTCCGCCAATCAAACGAACAAGAGGCCGGCGCAGGGTCACCGTGTAGAGAAGCGCAGCAACCAGTGCGGCGGCATAAATCACGAGCAGGTTGATCAGGCCGTAACGTGTGCCAACCAGCTCAAACGCTGAAGTGCCGAAGAACTCCTGCTGAATGCCAGGGAGGACGGCGAGGGCGTTAGCGCGATCCTCCAGACCGAAGTACTCGATTTCGCCGATCGCGAGTGAGTACTTGCTCGCGTTGTCGGGGCTCGAGATCCGTACGGAATACACCCCGGGTGCGGCGCGAAGTCGGTACTCGCCCCCATCCCAATAGGTGTTCTGCGCGAAGGGCTCGTAGAAGGTCACCCACTCCGCGTTGACCCCGCCGAGGCTCTCGACCAGTTCGTCGCCACGGAAGATCTCCGCCTTGACGTCTCGCTTCGGAGTCTCGCTATCAGGCACAAGAATCCCAACGTAGAGATCAAACTCAATATCCGATGTGATCACATAGGTGTGCGCTGCACCGGAGAGCACGCCGTAGTAGGCCTTTGAGATCTCAGGATCAACAACTTCGGTCGTATCGCTGTCCACCACCACGGGCTGGTGAGCGAGAGCCGGCCCAGCCGAAAGCAGCATCAGGCTCGCAAGGGAGAGCGCTGCGATCGCTGAGTGCACCCTCATCTCGTCCCTCCCTGTGCGCCAGATTGGATCTCTCTCACTGAATCCTACAGAGAAGCGAGAGGCCGGCCCCCAAAGGGACCGGCCTCTCCTGCC
>DMUR01000023.1:970-16115 GCA_003476885.1 Chloroflexota bacterium | reverse complement strand
GTGATCCGAAGTGCCATCCTCCAAGCGAGGTCAAGATCGGGGGTGAAGAGGGCACGGAAGGCCTCCGCGTCACCTGCCCGCGCGGCACCAAGGAGGCGTAGACGCTCCTCCGGCTCGTGCTGCGACTGCCCCTTCAACTCACCCATGCCGTAATGATGCCGCACCGCTAGGATTCAGGAGCGCCGAAGTGGCGAAATGGCAGACGCAACCGACTCAAAATCGGTCGACTGAAAGGTCATGTGGGTTCGACTCCCACCTTCGGTACCAAGCCCCTCCTCGCGCTACGATGTGCGTGCCGGAGTGGCGGAATGGCAGACGCATCCGACTTAAAATCGGCCGACTGTAAAAGGTCATGTGGGTTCGACTCCCACCTTCGGCACCAACAGGGGGAAGCAATGACGGAGCAGCAGGGAGCACGAGCAGATCGCGAGACGCTGATGCGTGAGCATGCGCAGGCACGCGTCGAACGTGCATCCCTTACGCCTGGGTCGCCCGAATGGCGAACCGCCGCCGCGCGCGTCGCTGCCATTGAAGTTGAGATTGCAAAGATCACCGCGCTGAGCACTCCCCCTGCGCGCGTTGCGCGACCCGAGGCGAAGACGAAGTAGAGCCGAAGACGGAACTACTGCTCGCTCGGCTAGATGCCGAGGAGCGTGCCGAGGATCAGCCCCACGAAGAGCGCACCCATCGCTGGTCGTCCAGCAAGGAATGCAGCGCTCACATGCCAGAGCGGCCAGAGCGGGTATCCAGCCGGCGGAGCACTCGGACGCGGAGCAGCAACAATCTTCATTGCGGGAAGTGCTGAGAGCGCACCGAGCCCCGCGAGCGGCGCAACGATCCACGGAAAGATGCCGAGGAGGCCGAAGAGCGCCACGCTGATATAGCCGACACTGAGAAGGAGGAGCGTTCCGGCGCGCGCGCGCCGTTCACCGATTCGCACCACAAATGTGCCAACTCCACGCGAGCTGTCTGCCTCAATCTTGTCGAGATGCTTCCCGAAGAGCACTGCGGTTGCAATCGCACCCCATGGAAGTGTTGCGAGCAGCACCGTTCCGTCAATCGACCCCGTTGCTGCAAGGTACGTACCGCCGCCCATGAGCGGCCCCCATACGAGGAGGACGGAGAGCTCGCCGAGTCCGCGTCGCTTTAGGCGGAGCGGTGGATCGGTGTACCCCCACGAAAGGATCAGCCCAGCAACTGCAAAGACTCCAAGGAGTGGCTCACTCCGCATCACCATCGCGAAGCCGCCGAGGAGGGCGGCGAGGCCAGTGATGATTGCGATCGTGAGGAAGAGCGTCCGGCTGGACATCGCGCCCGATGCGATCGGATGCGGTGAGTAATCTGCGCGCGGATACCCTGGTCGATCAAGGCCATCGTGATAATCGCGCCAATCGTTCGCCAAGTTATTCGCTGCATGGGCAAGGTTTGCCCCAAGGAATGCGGCGAGCCCGAGAAGGAGTCCGCTCACCCCTGCACTCGTGTCACTGATGCTCCCCTTCCACCATGCGTAGAGCAGCCCCTGGCCGGAGCCAACAACGGTGAGTGGAAGGACCGATGCGCGGGCGAGGAGAAGTGCGCGCGCGAGGAGCGGCATGCTCTTCCAATCAACCCCAGCAGGTGCCGACTGTCGAAGGAGGACAGCGGCGTAGGTCTTCAGTGTCATGTCCCTATTCTGGCGTGTTTAGGTGGAGCGTGTTTACGTGAAGCGTGCCTTAGGCGGCAGGGAGTGATTCGCCCTCAGAAAGGATGTCAAAGCGCACGGCGGTTGCGCCAACGCGGCCTCGAATCGCCGCAGGGAAGCTCGGATCCCAGGCTACGCCGCTACGGATCTCCATGGGTAGCTGCTGCGCCCCTCCAGCCTGCGGGATATAGATCACAACCTTGGTGCTCCCGGGGCGCGAGCGGAGTTCAGACTTCACGACCTCCATTGCGCGCACCGTCTCCTCCACCGATTGCCCTGGGCTGAATCGAATGTGGAGCGCCGCCCCCGCTGGCGCCTCAACAGGATCCGCCGCCGCCTCGCTGGCGGGTGGCGCTGGACGTGGCGTCGCGATCTCTCCTTCGCGCTCCTCAGGGACGAGACCTCGGGGCAGCGCGCCAGACGGGGTGCTGTTGCGAGGTGCGAAGCGACGCGTCCCCCCTGTGCTCTTCGCCAAGTGCGCGGCGATCCCCTCTGGCGTGAGCGCTTGCGCCTCTTCCCACGGGAGAACGGATTCACAGATGATTGACCACGTTTCACCACGCAGCTCAGGGCGGCCAGCGACGAGCAGTGGTTCGCCCTCAACCCATGCGTCGCGCGTGGCCTCCCAGGTCTTCGGGAAGGCAACAACCTCAATACTCCCCGTCAGATCTTCAATGGTGAGAATTCCCATCGCCGCCCCCGCCTTCGTCACCAGCGTTCGAACGTTCGTCACGATTGCACCGAGCGTCACACGCTCCTCACTGGCCGGTGAATCGTCAGAGAAGTCGCCCACGAAGGCGGTGACATGCGGAGCAAGGAGTGGCGCGAGTGAATTCATCGGGTGATCGGAGAGGTAGACGCCAAGAAGCTCCCGCTCCCAGCGGAGCCGCTCCCGTGTTGGTGCCTCCACGACGTGAGGCAGCGTTGGAGCCAGCGAGAGCGCGAGGCCTGGAGCCGAGTCAAAGAGTGAGACCTGCCCTGCGGCTCGCTCGCGTTGCGCGCTCGACCCGGCTGAGAGCACATCATCGAGTGCCAGAAGGATCTGGGCAGGATGACCAAACTTCTGCAAGGCTCCAACCTTTGCGAGCGCCTCAAAGACGCGCTTGTTTGCAAGTCGAAGATCAATCCGCTCGCACAGGTCTTGCAAACTTCTGAAGTCACCGTCGCGACTGCGCGCCGCCACGATTGATTCCGCCGCCCCAGCACCAACATTCTTGACCGCAAGGAGACCGAATCGAATCGCGCCCCCCTCCGGCTCAAAGTCGAGTTGCGATCGTTCAACATCGGGCGGCAGAATGGCAATGCCGAGCCTGCGGCACTCCGCAATTGCCGTGGCAACCTTGTCTTCCTTGTTGCGGAAGGCATTGAGGACGCTCGTCATGTACTCAACGGTGTAATTCGCCTTCAAGTAGGCCGTTTGGTAGGCAATAAGGCCGTAACAGGTGGCGTGCGCCTTGTTGAACCCGTAGTTTGCAAACGGCTCAAACGCCTGGAACACCTGCTCGATCACGCTCGGGGCTACGCCACGCCGTGCTGCGCTCGTGATGAACTCCTGCTTGAGCCCAGCGAGCACGTCCTCCTTCTTCTTGCGCACCGCATACCCCAAGGTGTCAGCCTTCGGCCCCGAGAAGCCACCGAGTGCCGATGCAGCCGCCATGATGTCCTCCTGGTACACGAACACGCCGTATGTTCGCTTCAGGAATGGCTCAAGAAGCGGGTGTAGATATGTGACCGCCTCTGTTCCGTGCTTGCGACGAATATACGAGGGGATGTTCGCCATGGGTCCAGGTCGATACAGCGCAACCATGGCGGCGAGATCGAACACGCTCGTTGGACGCAGCTCCTTGATGTAGCGGCGCATTCCAGCGGATTCAAGCTGGAAGATCCCGCTCGTTTCTCCTGAGGCGAGGAGTGCGAAGGTCTTCGCGTCATCCAGCGGGATCGTGTCAAGGTCGATCGCCACCCCGTAGGCTGCCTTGATGCGATCAACGGCCGTACGAAGAATGGTGAGGTTCGCCAGGCCAAGGAAGTCGAACTTGAGGAGGCCGAGCGCCTCCACACCGTGCATCTCGATCTGCGTCATGACGCCGTCCGAGTTGGTGGCGCGCTGTAGCGCCATGATCTCTGTGAGCGGCTCGCGACTGATCACCACGCCGGCCGCATGGGTGGAGGCATTGCGCACCACCCCCTCAAGTTGCTCGGCGAGTCCGACGAGTGGGGCGTAGTCTGAGCTCTCCGCGAGCGACTTGAAGTCGGAGTCCTTGCGAGCCTGCGCGAGCGTGGTCCCCAGCTTCTCTGGAACCGCCTTCGCAAGGCGGTCGACATCGCCGTAACTCTTCCCAAGCACACGTCCGACGTCACGAATTGCCGCTCGCGCCGCCATCGTCCCGAACGTAATGATCTGCGCGACTTGGCTCTCGCCATACTTCTGCGCAACGTAGCGGATCACCTCTTCTCGTCGTCCATCTTCAAAGTCAATGTCGATGTCCGGCATCGTGACGCGGTCTTCGTTCAGGAAGCGTTCAAACGGAAGGTCATAGTGGAGCGGATCAACCGGAGTGATCCCGAGCGCATAGGTGACGATCGAGCCTGGAGCACTCCCTCTGCACGTGGTAGCAATCCCCTGCTCTCGAGCGAATCGAACGAAGTCGGCAACGATCAGAAAGTAGGCGCCATACCCCATCTTGAGGATCACGCCGAGTTCATAATCCATTCGCTGACGTGCTGCGTCCGAAGGGCTCCCATAGCGGCGTACAAGTCCTCGCTCCGCCTCTTTGCGCAACCAGCTGTCGACGCTCTCCCCCTTTGGCACCTCAACGTCGGGCATGCGAAGTTGCCCGAGGGGAAGGTTGAAATCGACCGCATCACTGATCACCCGGGTGTTGCGGAGCAACTCAGGCCGATCAGGGAAGAGCGCAGCCATTTGTGCTGGTGACTTCAGGTAGAAGTCGCCGCTATTGAAGCGCATCCGATTCGGAGTTTCCAGATTGGACGCGGTGCCGATGCAGAGAAGAACGTCGTGTGCCTCTTGCTGCGTTGCTTTCACGTAGTGGAGATCGTTCGTCAACACGAGCGGGAGTCCAACTTCGGGGGCAAGCTTAAAGAGCTGCTCATTCAGGCGCTTCTGTTCTGGGAGGCCATGGTCTTGCACCTCAAGATAGAAGCGGTCTTTCCCAAAGATGTCGCCGTAGCGCCCAGCGAGTGCGCGGGCATGTTCCCAGTCATCAACCTCTAGGGCACGAGCGATCTCACCGTTCAGGCAGCCGGAGAGTCCGATCAACCCTTCTGAATGCTTCGCCAGATGCTCAAGGTCAATACGCGGCTTGTAGTACATGCCATCAAGGTGCGCGTCGGTGACGAGTCGACAGAGGTTGCGATAGCCGGTTGCGCTCGTGGCGAGCAAGACGAGGTGGAAGGGCTGCTGGTCAGCCTTCCCCTCCTTATCACCCATGCCGCGACGCGCAACGTACGTCTCCACACCGATGATCGGTTTGATCCCACGTTTCGTTGCCGCCTGGACAAACTGCACGGTTCCGTAGAGGGCACCGTGATCGGTAATCGCAATGGAGTCCATGCCGAGCGCCTTCGTCTCGTCCATGAGCGCATCAATCTTGCTCATGCCGTCGAGCAGGCTGAACTCGGTGTGGACGTGGAGATGGGTGAAGTCGGGCTTCTTGCTCACGGAGGGAGTCTACCGAGCGAGTAGGATTAGCCGATGGATGAGCACGAACGCACGAGGATCAGGGCGGCGATTGACGCTGCCGAGGGGGGCGGCGCGCCCCCTCTCTCCGACGAGCAGTTCCGCACCCTCCTCGCCGAAAGTCGCACGATCGCGATCGTTGGCGCCTCACCGAAGGCTGATCGCCCCTCGCACGGTGTCCTACTCGCCCTAAAGGCCGCTGGCTGGCGCATCCTCCCAGTCAACCCCGCAGCAAACGCGCTGGCTGATGGAGTTGCTGGACTCACCTGCTTTCCGGACCTTGCCACCGCAGCAGCATCACTTCCAAGCGGAGAACGCATTGACCTCGTTGATATCTTTCGACGCTCAGAAGACTGCGCCGCCGTGACACGAGAGGCCATCGCAGTTGGCGCAGGTGCGATCTGGTTGCAACTCGGCATCATCAGTCCGGAAGCTGCAGCACTCGCCGCAGATGCGGGAGTCTCGTTCGTGCAAGATCGCTGCACCGCGATCGAGGCGCAGCGTCTAAAGGTTACAGGCCCGAGCGCCTAACGAAAGAGTCAGCGGAACGGCGGGAAGAGGGCGAGCGCAATCCCAACGATGGAGGCAACGCCAACGCCGGCGAGGCGCTTCAGCCGCGAAACGATCAGCTCCCCCTCAAGGCGATCGAGAACATCAGGGCCGGCACCAGGCGCGCCGCGCCACTCGCTATAGCGCTTCGCTCCGCCAACACGCGTCTGATGGAGGCGATACTGCGTCAGCAGTGGTGGGAGTTGACGTGCGAGGTAGAGAAGGCCAAAGACCCCAAAACCTCCAGTGACAAGGCGAACGATATCGAGCATCTCAGCGATCGAGCGCTGTGCGAATCAAGTCGCCAAGGAGCGCCGCATCGCCGCGACCCTTGCTCGCCTTCATCGCCTGGCCAACGAGGAAGCTCACCGCCTGCTGCTTCCCCGCCTTCCAGTCAGCGATCGCTTGGGGGTTTGCCGCAATGACCTCGGCGATGATCGTCTCGAGCGCCCCCGTGTCGCTAATCTGGCCAAGCCCTCGCGAGGCGATCGCGTCACGAATGTTGAGTGGCGTTCTGATCATCTCGGCAAAGAGCGCCTTCGCAGTGGTTCCGTTGATCTCCTTGCTCGCAACCGCAGCGACAAGCGCGGCAAACTGGATCGGATCTGGGTCAGCAGCACCCTCTTTCGCTGCGCGCAGGAACTCGCCACTCACCCAATTAGCAAGCAGTTTCGCGTCCAGCTCCTTCTGGGCGGCACGTGCCGCCTCAAAGAGGGCGGCGGCGCGTGGCTCGGCAACCAGGACGCTTGCGTCGTAATCAGTGAGTCCGAGCTCGCTGACATAGCGCGCGCGACGAGTTCCTGGGAGCTCAGGGAGACCAGCGACGATCGCTGCGAGCCACGCAGGATCGATGTCGAGTGGTGGCAGGTCTGGCTCAGGGAAGTAGCGGTAATCGTGCGAGTCCTCCTTTGCGCGCATCGTGTAGGTGGTCTCGCTCCCCTCGTCCCATCCACGCGTCTCCTGGGTGATGGTTCCACCCGCGTCGAGCACTTCTGCCTGGCGTGACGCCTCATACGCGATCGCTCGTTCGACGGAGCGGAAGGAGTTCATATTCTTCACCTCTACTCGAGTACCGAACGGAGCATCGCTTGAGGGGCGCAGCGAGATGTTCGCCTCCACGCGCATCTGGCCGTTCTCCATCTCGGCGTCAGCCGCACCGATCGTACGCAGGAGGAGACGGAGCTCCTCTGCGTATCGGCGCGCCGTTTCTCCATCCCGAATGTCTGGCTCGGTGACGATCTCTAGGAGAGCGACGCCAGAGCGGTTGTAATCAATGAGGCTCGCCCTCGTACCGTCAGCACCCTTTTCATGGCGCAGGCGCGCCGTGTCTTCCTCGAGGTGTGCTCTTCGAATCCGCACGGAACCAGACCCAGCGCTCGTAGCGACGGTGATGCTGCCGTGCTCCGCAAGCGGAAGATCAAGTTGACTGATCTGATAGCCCTTCGGGAGGTCGGGATAGAAGTAGTTCTTCCGGTCCCAACGTGTGGTTGCAGGACTCTTCGCACCGATCGCGGCACCCACGGCGAGTACTTTCTCGATGGCAGTTCGGTTCGGCACAGGGAGGGCGCCTGGGAGGCCGAGGCAGGTTGGGCACGTGCGCGTGTTTGGCGCGTCCCCCTCCGCTGGGATCGCACAAGGACAGAACATCTTCGTTGCGGTGCGCAGCTGCACATGGATCTCAATGCCGATCACCGCCTCCCAACTCATGCGGAAACCCCCTGAAGAGACGCAACGAAGCGCCCGATTCGAAGGAGCGCTTCGCGCAACTTCTCTTCGGATACGGCGTAGCAGATACGCACATGGCCGCGCCCGCTCTCCCCGAAGGCAGACCCGGGAACAACGGCGACTCGCTCCTCCTGGAGGAGACGCTCAGCGAAGGCCTCGTCACTGATGCCGAGTGCGGAGATATCCGGGAAGGCGTAAAAGGCTCCCTTCGGTGCACCCGTCGGGAGCTTCAGTGCGGCAAGTCCATCCAGCACGATGCTCCGGCGACGCGCGTATGCGGCGCGCATCTCTTCAAGTGCGGGCTCGCCGTTGCGAAGCGCTTCAAGCGCGGCATCTTGTGACGGCGTGGGCGCGCTCATGATCGCGTACTGATGAATCTTGACAAGGCCGGCAACGATCTCCGCTGGTGCGCAGAGGAAACCGACACGCCAACCCGTCATTGCGTAGGACTTAGAGAAGCCGCCGATCAGAATCGTGCGCTCCTTCATCCCTGGATACGCGGAGATCGCCCGATGCTCTGGGCCCTCATAGACCAGACGGTCGTAGATCTCGTCGCTGATCACCAGGAGATCCTGCTCCACTGCAATGCGCGCGAGTTCGGCGCGCGTTGCCTCATCCAGCGTTGCGCCGGTCGGGTTCGCCGGATATCCGAGGAAGAGCGCCTTGGCGCCACTCGCTGCAGCATCAACCGCGGTTGAATCTAGGCGCCAGCCATCATCCGCGCTCGTTGGGATTGATCGCACCTGGCCACCCGCAAAGACCACGGCGGGGAGATACGCAACGTACGAGGGCTCCGGGAGGATGAGTGCGTCGCCTGGATTGATTGTCCCACGAATGGCGAGGTCAACCGCCTCAGAGGCACCGATCGTGACGATGATCTCGGTCGCTGGGTCGTATCGCACACCCGATCGCTCGAAAATCTTGTCGGAGATTGCGGCGCGCAGCTCTGGCGTCCCGTAGTTTGATGTGTAGTGCGTCCGTCCGGCACGAAGGCTACTGATCGCCGCCTCGGTGATGTGGGTCGGCGTATCAAAGTCAGGTTCGCCGACGCCGAGGCTGATGATGTCTTCCATCTGGGCGGCGATGTCAAAGAAGCGGCGGATGCCAGACGGTGGCACCGCATGCACGCGATCGGCGAGGGTGCGCTGTGCGAAGTCGCTCATGCGGCACCTCCAAGCGCCGCAAGATCAGTTGGCTCCTGGGCACGCCACGGCGCATCGGCAGTGAGTGCTTCGTAACCAGCCGCGATTGAAAGGAGTCCAGTTTCACTCCACGGTGCGCCGATCAGTTGCAGGCCAACTGGGAGACCTTCGGAGAGCCCGCACGGCGTGCTGAGCCCTGGGAGCCCCGCCATATTCGTTGGGATCGTGCAGGCATCGGCGAGATACATGGCGACAGGATCACTCATCTTCGCCCCAAACTTCCACGCGACCGACGGGCTCGCCGGCGCGACGATCGCGTCATACCCCGCCGTCCAGATGCGATCGAAGTCGCGGGCGATCAGGGTGCGCACCTTCTGCGCCTTGAGATAGTACGCATCGTAGAAGCCCGCCGAGAGCGCATACGTGCCGAGCATGATGCGTCGGCGCACCTCGGGTCCGAAGCCCCGACCACGCGTGGCGAGATAGCCATCAAGCAGATCGCCGCCACCATGCTTTGACGCGCCGTATCTAATCCCGTCGTAGCGCGCTAAATTCGCAGACGCTTCGGCGGGCGCGACGATGTAGTAGGTGGCAAGGGCATGCTCTGTGGTTGGAAGGCTCACCTCATCAATGACAGCACCCGCTGACTGCAGTGCAGCAACCGCGGCACGGACCGCCGCCTCCACACCCGGCTCCATCCCCGCCACGAAATACTCCTTCGGGAGGGCGAAGCGCTTCCCCTTAATCGCACTCGCCGCCTTGTCCCCTTGCGGGAGCGTGAGCAGTGCCGGGTCAACCGGGAGAGCGGAGCTTGTCGCGTCGCGGGGGTCAGATCCAGCAATCGCATGGAGCATCAACGCAGCATCTTGCGCGCTGCGCGCGAATGGTCCGATCTGATCAAGGGAGGATGCGAAGGCAACGATGCCGTAGCGTGAGACGCGGCCGTAGGTTGGCTTCAACCCCGTGATCCCTGTGAGGCTCGCCGGCTGACGGATGGATCCACCCGTATCGCTGCCAATACTGAGTGGCGCATGGAGGGCCGCAACCGCCGAAGCAGATCCACCTGATGAGCCGCCTGGGACACGTTCACGATCCCACGGATTGACCGTGCGCCGGTATGCGCTGAACTCAGTTGACGAGCCCATCGCGAACTCATCCATGTTCGTCTTCCCGAGGATGAGCGCGCCTGCAGCCTTCAGTTTGGTGGTGATCGTGGCGTCGTAGGGACTGATATAGCCCTCAAGGATCTTTGAGCCAGCGGTGGTTGGAGTGCCGACCGCGTTGACGAGATCCTTCAGTGCAATGGGGACGCCAAGTAGTGGTGCAAGTGCGCGCACCGCGTCCGGTCCGCTGGCTCGAGCCGCTGCATACGCATCATCAGCGCGCTGCGCCTCTCCACGCACCTCGCCTGTTCGTAGGTGCAGCCACGCACCGAGTGCGGCATCTTCCTGTGCAATTGCACCGAGAAGTGCGTCAACAACCTCGAGGGACGTAAACGCACCGCTCCCGAAGCCTGCGCGAAGCTGGGCGGCCGTTGCCCGGCGAAGTTCTGCACTCATCCGTCGGCCTCCTCGCTGAGGATCGCCTGCACCCTGACGAAGTCTCCGCTACGCGCGGGAGCATTTTGCAGTGCCGCATCTACGGAGAGCGACGGGCTCGGGGTGTCGTCACGGAGTGGCATCACCTGAACGATCGTCTGTGCGCTCGCTGGAACGCTTGACGTATCAACCTCGGCGAGGCGAGCCCACTGCTCGAGGATCAGGTTGAGGTCGCCCTGCAACGTCTCTACCTCTTCGCTCGTTAGGCCAAGGCGAGCGAGTGCGGCAACCTTTTCCACTTCGGCTCGGGTGAGTTTACTCATGCGAGAATCCTACCCGCCCGACGCAGACTCCCCGAGAATCCGAAGAAAGCCCGCCTCATCCACGATGCGGACGCCGAGTCGCTCAGCATCCGCGCGCTTACTCCCACCCTTCTCACCCGCCACAAGCAGGGTCGTCTTGGAGGTCACAGCCTCAGCAACGGCTCCGCCCGCCGCGCGGATGCGATCGTGCGCCTCCCGCCGACTCAGCCCTGAATTCGCGAGCGTCCCAGTCACCACAACGACCTCTCCGCTCAGTGGGCCTGACGTGCCAAGCGCGGCGGGGATCGCGCTCGGCTTGAAGGTCACCCCCGCGGCCAGAAGCTCCTGCAGTCCACCCCCCGTGGCCTCGCTGGCGAAGAAGCGTTCAATGCTCTCCCCCACGACCGCCCCCACGCCGCTTACGCTCGTCAGATCCTCGCTCTTCAACGTTCGCAGTTCCGCGGCCACGCGCGCGCTCCACTCCGGGCCAGCGGGGACGCGGCGCGAGAGCTCAGCGGCGAGATCTCGGGCGGTCGTCTCGCCAACATGACGAATTCCGAGCGCAACGAGCACACGCCAGAGCTCTTGCTCCTTCCGTCGATTCAGTTCACGCAGCACGTTGTCAATGCGATTGGCGCCAGCCTTCCTCTCCTTCGCCGCAGCACTCCCCATGCGCTCCAGGCCATCCAGATCACTCGTTGTCAGGGTGAAGAGATCCGCGAGTCGCCGCACCCTCCCTCGGTCGACCAACTGCGCAAGCAGCTTTTCACCAAGCCCCTCAATGTCAAGTGCGCCACGTCCAATGGCGTGACGGAGCCCTTCAAACAGTTGCGCCTCACACCATGGATTTGGGCAGCGGTGGCGAACCTCATCCCGCAGCACCTCACCCTTGCACGAGGGACAGCGGGAGGGCATCTCGAATTCAGGGAGCACGCCGCGTCGGCGCGCTGGGACGGAGCGCACCACCTCTGGAATCACGTCCCCCGCCTTCTGCAGGATCACCACATCGCCAATACGCACGTCCTTGCGCCGAATCTCGTCAATGTTGTGGAGCGTCGCACGTCGCACCGTAGAGCCTGCAAGGAGTACAGGTTCCATCTCGGCGACAGGTGTGAGGTAGCCAGTACGACCAACCTCGACCACAATGTTGAGCAGCGTCGTCGTGACCTGCTCAGGTGGGAACTTGTATGCGATCGCCCATTTCGGTGAGCGCGAGATTGACCCGAGCAGCGCTTGATCGCTTTCAGCATCCACCTTCAACACCGCCCCATCGGTCTCATAGGGGAGCTCATGCCGCTTCTCCTCCCACTCGGCGAGAAACGCGGCTGCACCAGCGGCGTTGAGACCAGCACGCGCATGGACCTCGATCGGGAGGCCGAGCGCGTGAAGTTGCTGAAGAGCAGCGCTCTGTGAGGCTGGCTGTGGCTCCATAAAGAGCTGGTAGGCGAAGAAGGCAAGGTTCCGCTCCGCCGTGATCCGTGGATCTTTCTGCCGAAGAGATCCTGCGGCGGAGTTGCGTGGATTTGCGTAAAGCTGAAGCCCCTCCTCCTCTCTCGCGGCGTTCAGCGCGGCAAATGCCTCCTTCGGCATGTAGACCTCGCCACGCACCTCCGCAGTGATCGGCTCACGTAACTCCTGCGGGATCACCCGAATCGTCCGAATGTTTTCGGTAACGTCTTCGCCTGTGGATCCGTCACCACGTGTAGCCGCACGCACAAGAAGCCCCCGCTCATAGCGCAGACTGATCGCGAGTCCATCAATCTTTAGTTCCGCAACGAGTTCAGGCTCCCGACCTGCGAGTCCCTTGGCTGCGCTGAGGACGAATGCGGCAACCTCGTCTGAGGAGAATGCGTTTGCAAGGCTGAGCATTGGCCGCTCATGCTGCACCTCGCCGAGAGCGCCGCCAAGCTCGCGTGGCCCAACGCGCTGCGTTGGAGACCCTTCACTGCGGAGGGAAGGGTGCTCCCCCTCAATCTCTTCAAGTTCGCGACGCAGTGCGTCGTATTCCGCGTCGGGAAGGCGCGGCGCATCGGCCACGTAGTAGTCTCGATCGGCAGCGTTAATCAGTTCGACGAGGGCTGCGTGTCGTCGTGCAGTTGCGCTCGGGACGGCCGGCATCAGACGATCTCCAAGTTGGCGAGGCTCGCTGCGAGAGTCTTCACGCCAACACCGACGAACGCAATCGTCACCTCTTCATCGCTTCGCGTGAGCTTTGAGGTCACCACAACCCCCGTGCCGAAGTGTGCGTGCTGCACCCGATCACCATCGCGGAAGTATCGCTCGCCTGGGATGCGAACGCGTGCCGGCCTTCTGGTGCGCTCTGGCAACGCCGACTCGTCGTGAGGCGGGGTTGTGCCCGCGCGCTCGTGATCGCCCCCCTCCGCGCGGCGCCCAGTTGCCCATGGCGGAATTCGACCGATCGGCCGTGTTAGCGGCGGTTCTTCGTGGTCTGGATCAGCGAACGGCGCATCGACACCATCGTCGTGGTCGGGCGTTCGTAGCGAGCCGGATCGGGCCCCAGCTCCGTAGGCGCGGCGCTTCGCCTCAACATCGCGCCCTGGGCTGAAGGGGCCATCTGGCGTGCCCGGTCGCCCACTCCCTTCGCGCCACGCTTCTCCACTGGCAAAGCCGCTGCGTGCCGATCGATAGCCTGCAACCCCGCGGCCGAATCTCGTGGTGCCGTCCGTGCGCGGATCTTCATCATTCGCCACCTCAAGGAGCTCATCTGGGATTTCAGCGAGGAAGCGTGAAGGCACGCCCTCACCGTCGCCCCATCCTCGACGGATCGCATAGGTCAGCGTAAGGCGTCGCTTCGCTCGGGTGATCCCGACATAACAGAGCCTCCGCTCCTCCTCCATCTGCTCCTCATCCATGAGTGCACGGCTGTGCGGGAAGAGGCCCTCAGTGAGGCCGCTGATGAACACGGTGGGCCACTCAAGT
Source organism: Chloroflexota bacterium (assembly GCA_003476885.1). GTDB lineage: Bacteria > Chloroflexota > Limnocylindria > Limnocylindrales > Limnocylindraceae > Limnocylindrus. The sequence goes on along the minus strand of DMUR01000023.1, from coordinate 2,538 downwards.
CCCTTCGCCGCATGCATCGTGATTAGCGTCACGCGCTCGCTCTCATCTTCAATAGAGTCCTGGTCGGCAACGAGTGCGGTCTCTTCGATGAATCGATCAAGCGCATCGAGCGGCTCGAGCTCAAGGAAGCGTCCCGCGATGCCACGCAACTCAAGCAGGTTCGCCCAACGCTCCTCCCCATCAATGCCCTCGCTTGCCAAGTGGGCACGCAGACCCGTTTCGCTATAGACCGCATCAAGGAGCTCCGGGAGTTCAATGAGTGCGAGGCGGCCGCGCAGTCGCGAGATCATGCCGTCAACCTCAGCGAGCGCCTTACGTGCCTTCGGCGCAGCCCCAAGCACTTCACCGCGTCCAGCCGCAGCAATCACTCGCCCGAACGGAACCCCGTCAGGTGCGTCACTGCGCGGCGCCGCCGCCTCTCGCAAGAGTTCTACCGTCTTCTCGCCAATGCCACGTGGCGGCACGTTGATGATCCGTTCATACGAGATGCGATCGGTATCACTCCGCAGCACGCGCAGCCACGCCAACGCATCTTTCACCTCACGGCGCTGATAGAAGCGCGTTCCGCCGATTAGTTGGTAAGGGATTGAGGCGCGCAGGAGCGCCTCTTCGATCGCGCGCGACTGAGCGTTTGTCCTGTACAGAATTGCCATTCCGCCGTATGACTCAGCGGGCTCTGCATCACTGTCTCCCCTCCCCTGTCGTGGAGCGGCATGCTCTTCAAGGCGGCGAACGATCCATGCAGCTTCGTCCTCCGCATCAAAGCCACCGTATACCGGGATCGGCAGTCCACCAGACTGATCCGTCCAGAGCTTCTTCGCCTTGCGGCCACGATTGTTGGAGACCACACCGTGCGCGGCGTCAAGAATGGACTGTGTGGAGCGATAGTTCTGCTCAAGGGCGATCACCTCTGCCTTCGGCCAGTCGCGCTCAAAGTCCAAGATGTTGCGGATGTCTGCACCACGCCATGAATAGATCGATTGGTCATCATCGCCAACCACGCAGAGATTCCCGTGCCCCGCGGCGAGTTCGCGGATCCATGCGTATTGAATGCGGTTCGTATCCTGATACTCATCCACATGCAGGTACTGCCACTTCGTTCGATACCGCTCAGCGACTGCTGGAGCCTCCTGCAGCAGTCGCAGCCCTTCAATCAATAGATCATCAAAGTCGAGGGCCTCAAGTCGCTTGAGCTCCGCGGCGTATCGTCGTGCGAGTCCCGCAATGAGGCGCTCATGATGCGTGACGGCCTGGTCCTCCATCTGATCAGGGGTGAGGCCGTCGTTCTTCGCACGGCTGATTGCGCCCAAGATCAGACCTGGCTTCGTGGAGCCTGTTGCGGGGAGGTCGTCCTCCTTGAGGAACCCCTTGATGACGCGTGCCTGATCATCTGCGTCATAGATTGCAAACTCTCTCGGCAGACCGATCGCCTCCCCATCACGGCGCAGCATGCGCACGCAGAGACTATGGAAGGTGCCCATCGCGACGTCGCGCGAGCGTTCACCGATCATCTCCTCAAGGCGCGCACGCATCTCTGCCGCCGCCTTGTTGGTGAACGTCACCGCCAA
>DMUR01000023.1:0-893 GCA_003476885.1 Chloroflexota bacterium | reverse complement strand
ATGACGCGTGTCTTCCCCGAGCCCGCGCCTGCGAGAACGAGGAGCGGGCCAGTGGTGGTCGTTACCGCCCGGCGCTGGACCTCATTGAGTGGGCCGAGGATGCGCTCCTCGAGCGCGACCTGGCTCGCCCCTTCGGCGATGCGGTGGCGTGTCGGGGTGGTCTGGAGCGGGGCGTCTGCCGTTGGATCAGAGGGGAGGTTCACCCGCTGATTCTACCGCTCGCACCTACTGCGCCAGTCTCGGCGCGCCTCCGAGACCCATCAACGCCGGAAGTTGGCGGAGATAGCGCGAGGGCCCCCAGCGGTGCTGAGAGCCCTCGCAGATCTACGAAACGATCAGCGACTAGAAGTCCATCTCCCCGCCGTGGCTGTGGCCACCAGGGGCGGATGCCTCCTTCTTCTCTGGGATGTCGCTCACTACCGCTTCGGTGGTGAGAACCATCGCTGCAACAGATGCCGCATTCTGCAGGGCAGAGCGCGTCACCTTGGCGGCGTCGACGATCCCCTTCTCGAACATGTCGACCATGGTGTCCGTGGCTGCATCGAAGCCAGTGCCACGCTTCGCCTTCAAGATCGCCTCAATCACCACGTCGCCTCGGGCGCCCGCGTTCTCAGCGATCTGCCGGGCTGGCGCTTCGAGTGCGCGTCGGACGATGTCCACGCCAACCTGTTCGTCACCCTCAAGCTTCAACTTGTCCAGTGAGGAGCGTGCCTGAAGGAGCGTGGTGCCACCACCAGCGACGATCCCCTCTTCAACAGCCGCGCGGGTTGTTGAGAGCGCATCTTCGATGCGGTGCTTCTTCTCCTTGAGTTCAACTTCAGTTGCGGCACCCACCTTGATCACGGCGACGCCGCCGGAGAGCTTGGCGAGACGCTCCTGGAGCTTCTCCTTGT
>DMUR01000002.1:583-3815 GCA_003476885.1 Chloroflexota bacterium | reverse complement strand
ATTCTCAAGCAGGTCGATCGCAGCGGTGAACTGCTCTTCGTTGAGCTGATATGGGTTCGTGATTCCAAGCTCTGGTCGCTTGGACATCAAGTGAATTGCAGCATCAGCAATATAGATTGAGGAATCGTAGATGCTGATCTTTCCGTTGACGTCAGCATTGCCATCCCAAACCGCGTCCCATGACGTTGGTGCGGTGGTCACCACATCGGTGTTCCACATCAACAGGTTTGGACCACGGCCGTGCGGAACGCCGTAGGGCATTCCGTCCATTGAGTTGTGGGCCTGGTTCTTCAGGCCGCTAAATACGGCTGCGTAGTTTGAAAGTAGGTCCACATTGACTGGGGCAACGTCACCAGCGGTCATCAGTCGAACCGATGCATCGCCAGAGAACGAACCGCCGTCATACTGTCCTGACTGGAGCAGTTGAACGCCATTGTTTGAATCTGTCATTGCAGTGACGTTGACCTTGCACCCGGTCTCCGCTTCGAACGGATCAACCCAGTTGAAGCCTTCGTACTCTCCGCGCTCTGCATAGCCTGGCCAGATGATCAGGTTGAGCTGACCTTCGCCCGCACCGAGCGCTTCAAGCCAGCCGGCTGGCTTCTCATCACCCGATGGCGCGGCACTCTCGCTGGTGCTGCCGCCACATGCGGCTACCAGCAGCGCGAGCACTGCCAACAGGGTTACTCCCTTGAGTCGCTTCATGTTCCCTCCGTTACCTACGCTGGAGCCACCTGCGGATCTTCCGCAAGGGTCAGCACGTGTCCCCGCCTCCACGTCAGTCGGACCGCCCGACCTTCCGCAGAGTGCGCTTCCATTGACGACTCCTTCAGGTTTTGCTGCGTCACCGTCAGTTCGCCGCCGATGTCTAGCGAGATGATATAGCGCGTATCCGCGCCAAGATAGACCACAGTTTTGATCCTGCCGAGCACGGATCCCTCGTCCGCCCCAACCTTGTCCGTGGGTTCTCCAAGGCGAATCTTCTCTGGCCGAATCGCGAAGCGACCAGGGGTGCCGAAGAGGGCGCGAGCCGCCTCGCCGGCAACGAGATTAGAGCTGCCCACGAACCCTGCAACAAACGACGTCTTCGGGTGCTCGTAGACCTCCGCTGGGGTGCCGATCTGTTCAATGCGACCACGGTTGAAGACTGCGAGGCGATCACTCATCGTCAGCGCCTCCTGTTGATCATGCGTCACATAGATGAAGGTAATCCCCACTTCGCCTTGAATCGCCTTCAACTCAATTTGCATCTCCTCGCGCAGCTTTAGGTCGAGCGCGCCAAGTGGTTCATCGAGTAAGAGCACTCGCGGGCGGTTGACAAGTGCACGTGCGAGCGCCACACGTTGCCGCTGTCCGCCGGAGAGTTGAGCGGGTCGCCGCGCGTCGTACCCTTCTAGGCGCACCATACGGAGCGCCTCCTTGACGCGCGTGGCGCGTTCGGAAGCGCCAACCTTCCGAACTTCGAGTCCGTACCCAACATTCTCAGCCACGCTCATGTGTGGAAAGAGCGCATAGTCTTGAAAGACCGTGTTCACATCGCGATCAAACGGTGGAAGGTCCGTGACATCGTCACCGTGCAGGTAGATGCGGCCCGCCGTCGGTCGCTCAAATCCAGCGATCATGCGAAGTGTGGTTGTTTTGCCAGAGCCTGATGGACCGAGTAGAGAGAAGAACTCGCCATCGCGAATCTCAAGGTCGATTCCTGCGACTGCCGCCGCATCAGTGCCACTGCCAAACTTTTTCGTCAGACCATCAAGGCGAATCGCCAGAGCGGTTGAAGCGGTGCGTTCCATGGCGCGGAGCCTATCAGGCGCGCGAGCGTGCTTTAGGGGAGCGCACCAAAACGGTGCACGGCGCGCTCATGCGCGGCGCTGATCTCCGTGGGGAGCCCAGCAAACTGGGCGAGGTGTCCCGTGCGCTCGTGCATCTCGCGCTCCCAGCGCTTCGGGTCAACACTGAGCAGCTCGTTGAGGTCAGCCTCTGACAGCGTGAGGCCACGCAGGTCGAGCTCCGCCTCCTCGGGGACGGCGCCGACAGGCGTCTCTCGACCACTGACGCGACCCGCCGCGTAATCAAGGAGCCAGAGGAGTGGCCGAAGGTTGTCGCCATAGCCTGGCCAGAGGTAGCGTCCGTCGCGCTGTCGGAACCAGTTCACATGCGCGAAAACTGGCGCTTGGCGCACCTGCGCAAGTGTGGCGAGCCAGTGACGTGCGTAGTCTCCTTCCCCGTATGACATGAACGGCCGAAGCGACATTGGGTCATGTCGCAGGAGACCCTCCTTCCCTTCGGCGGCCGACGTGGCCTCGGCACCGAGTGTGAGTCCGTCATAAATGCCGTCTGCGGCGGGGCGCATGGCGCGGATCAGTGGCTCGCGATCGCGCACACGTCCCCCAAAGATGATTGCGTCAATTGGTACGCCGGCGCCGTCATCCACTTCGTCGCTGATGTTCGGGATGTTGTTGAGTGCCGTGGTGAAGCGACTATTCGGATGCGCCCACTCGCGTCCCGCCTCACCGCTGCGCTGCTCTGCGACTGAACGCTCGCTGATCAGTGCGCCACGCCAGTCTCGCCACCCAGCGAGGTCTACTGGCGGCTCTGGCGTGAGTCCCTCCCACCAGACATCGTGGGTGATCTCGTTGTGGGCAACGTTGGTGAAGAGTGTTCCTGTGCCTGCACCGATCGCAGCGATCGCATTCGGGTTCGTTGTGGGGTTGGAGTTGCGCGCCACCCCAAAGACTCCAGCCTCTGCATTGAAGGCCATCAGCCGCCCCGTCGATTCATCAACGTAAAGCCAGATAACATCGTCACCAAAGAAGCGCACGTCGTAGCGACCTTCAAGGCTCGCAGGTGGCACCATCATGGCGAGGTTCGTCTTCCCTGATGCGCTCGGGAACCCACCGCAGATGTACTTCGTACTCCCTGACTCGCGATCGTGGATGCTGATCAACATGAACTGCTCAGCGAGGAAGCGGCCGCTCTTCCATCCGTCATACGAACCCTGTCGCAGCCCGTGAGCGATCTTTGCGAGCAGCGCGTTGCCGCCGTACGACGATCCGAAGTGGAGGATGAGTCGCTCGTCTGCGACAGTGACAAAGTGACGCGCATCTTCTGGCGTCCCCTGCTTCAAGTCGTCGAGCGGACCAGTGACGTGCACGCCACGCACAAAGTGAGACTGATCCACCAATCCATTCAGGTGACGGACGCCGACACGCGTCATGCGAATCATGTGCAG
>DMUR01000002.1:0-507 GCA_003476885.1 Chloroflexota bacterium | reverse complement strand
TCTGGAGCCATCACGTATGGGATTGCATAAAGCGTCTTCCCAGCCGCAGCGGCACGCATGAGCTCACGTACGCGCGGCACCAACTCACTGCTCGGTCGCCAGTTGTTATAGACGCCACGATCGCGAGGATCTGCGGTGGCCACAAACGTCCGCTCTTCGGTGCGCGCCGTATCTTTTGGATGTGAACGTGCGTAGATGCGCCCGCCACTCACCGGGAGCACTTCGCCAGCCTCCAAGGCTTCGCGCATCAGGCGCGCGTCGTCTCCTGCATCAATGACCTGCACCTGTGCAGCACTAACGTGCTTGGCCCATTCGCGGATGAAACGCAGGGCGGCGTCGTTGGTTAAGCCGGCATGGCTCAGCGCAATCGTTGGCTCGGTCATCCACCCTCCCTGCTGACCAGACCCTGAGACTCTGGCGTGGAAGCTGGGCCGCGTCAACCTGAGCACACCCCACGACCGAACCCCCTTCAAGAGTCCTGCTAATGCATTAAAATCTTCCTATGTT
>DMUR01000051.1:2748-4164 GCA_003476885.1 Chloroflexota bacterium | reverse complement strand
CAGAAGCGATCTCCATCACCTCATGGAATGTGAATGGCATCCGCGCGCGCGCAGAGCGACTCGCCGCGTTCATTGAACGCGCAGGGCCTGACGTCCTCCTTCTGCAAGAGACGAAGTGCAACCCGGAGCAGGTTCCCGCTGATCTATTCGACGCGCACGGCTATCAGTGGGCCGCGATCGGGGCGGGGGGACGCAACGGTGTGTTGATCGCCTCACGCGTTGGCCTTGACGCGCCGCTACTCGGACTCCCCGCCGCATCCGTCGCTGCGGCGAGCCCGGTCCAAGCGGACGATCCTGACCTCAGCGAAGAGCCGCGCCTGATTGCAGCGCGGTGCGCAGGGATCCGGATTGCCAGCGTCTACGTGCCAAACGGCCGTGAGGTTGGGAGCGGATACTGGCGTGCGAAGTTGCGCTGGATGGAGGCGCTTGCGCACTGGTCGCGCGAAGCACTTACCACGGGACCGCTGATTCTCGGTGGGGACTTCAACGTTGCGCCAAGAGACGAAGATGTGTGGGATCCCTCCGCACTCGTCGGCGCAACACACGTCTCCAAGGAAGAGCGCGAGGCGCACCAGGCTCTCCTCGCCACTGGACTCGCAGATTCGGCTCTGAAGCTCGCGCCAACTGGGGAACAGCCCGCCTTTACCTGGTGGGACTATCGCGGGGGTGCGTTTCATCGCGGTCACGGCATGCGCATTGACCACCTTCTCGCCTCACCATCGGCGGGAGATCTGATCTCATTCAGTGTGGATCGCGATGAGCGGAAGGGGGCACTCCCCTCAGATCACGCACCAATCACGCTCACCGTCAGGGCAGGGTGATGGAGGCCATCAAGACGGAGCTACTCAACGCCCGCAACCCAGATGAGGTCGCAGCTGCGGTTCCACGTGCTGCCGCGCTGCTTCGCGAAGGGAAACTTGTCGCCTTTCCCACGGAGACGGTCTACGGTCTCGGCGCTAACGCAACGGATCCGATCGCCGTTGCACGGATCTTTGCGGCGAAGGGTCGACCAACCTTTGATCCGCTGATCGTGCACATTGCTGATCGCTCTGAACTCCCTCGCGTCCTCTCCACCAGTGCGCTCAGCGATCCGCGCGTGAACGCGCTCGCAGATGCCTTCTGGCCAGGGCCGCTCACGATTGTTGCCCCCGCATCCGCAGCGATTCCCGAACTTGTGCGCGCAGGGCTCCCGAGCGTTGGGGTGCGCCTCCCAGCACACGAGACCGCGCGCGCACTGATTCGCGCGGCAGGGTGCCCGATTGCGGCGCCAAGCGCCAATCTCTTCGGTCAACTCTCCCCCACCAGCGCCGCGCACGTGGCGGAGCAGTTGAGCGGACGGATCGATGCGATCGTTGTCGCCGAGCCATCGCGCGTCGGCGTTGAGTCAACCGTCGTCTCACTTCTCCCTGGCGAGCC
>DMUR01000051.1:0-2612 GCA_003476885.1 Chloroflexota bacterium | reverse complement strand
GGGATGACCGCGTCGCACTACGCCCCGCGTGCGCGGGTTCGCATCATTGACCCTGCGTCGCCGGATCTACGCAACCTCTCGCGCGTCGCGCTCCTGGCGCCGGACGACGCAGCCCTCGCTCGGCTTGATCAGGTTGCCGCCAGGCTCACCGTGGTTGCACGCGCGGCGCTGAGCGAGCGGCTCGATCCTGTGCACGCGGCATCACAGCTCTTTGAACTCCTCCATCAACTTGACGAGGCGCTCCGAGTCGACGGAGATGCGCACGACACGATCCTGACCACCCCCTATCCTGAGCCAGGACTCGGCGCTGCAATCGCTGACCGACTCCGACGCGCAAGCGCAGAGCGTTGAACGGAGTGTCATGACCGCACCACGAAGCAACTGGCTCGCCAACGCCATGAGCGCCGAGGCGCTGCGCCGATTCCCTCAGTCAATCGCTGGTCAAGCCATCTTCGCCGTTGGGCTTTCGCTGATGGTGAATGGTGGCATTGGCCTCCCGTCATGGGAGATCCTCCATCAAGGCCTCAGCTACAACCTCGGCATCACCATTGGTCAGGCGGCACAACTGAGCGGACTCTTCGTCATCTTGCTCTGGATCCCCATCCGACAGGCGCCCGGGCTTGGGACTATTTCGAACATCGTCGTGATTGGCTTCGTGATGGATATCACCCTGAACACCATGCGCCTTCTCGGTGTTCCGCCACAGGAGGTTCTCAGTCAGAATCTGCCAGTCGCTCTTGCGCTCACCGTCATCGGGACCGGACTCGTTGGGCTCGGTTCGGGAATCTACATCGGCAGCGGCAACGGCCCAGGGCCTAGGGATGGCCTCATGACCGGATTCCACCGCGTCACCGGCCGACCGATCTGGCTGGTTCGAACGGTGATTGAAGTGCTTGTAGGCCTTGTAGGGATCGCACTCGGCGGGACGTTCGGCTTTGGGACGATCTGGTTTGCGCTGACGATTGGACCGCAGGTGCAGTTCTGGCTCACGCGGATCGACCCAACGGGACGCGCGAAGCGACAGTCGCTCTCGAGCAGCCGCCGCTAGCGGGGCAGGATCGCGTCAATCGCGATCGCCGCAAAGAGCACGGTGAGATACGTGATTGAGAATCGATAGAGACGCGTTGCACCGCGGAGGAGGCCGTCACCGAGCACCTCGCTTCGTAGGCGCCAGGCGCGCAGCAGGAACACCGCTCCAAAAGTAATCGCAACCGTGAGGTAGACCGCCCCCATCCCCGCAACGAGCCAGAGCATCAGGCTCATGACGACGAGCAAGATTGTGTAGAGCCAGATCTGTCGTGCCGTCTCCGCAGGACCTGCGGTGACGGGGAGCATCGGCACCCCCGCTGCGGCATAGTCAGGGCCGATGCGGAGCGCGAGTGCCCAGAAGTGCGGCGGCGTCCAGTAGAAGACGAGCGCAAAGAGAAGGATCGGCGCGAGCGAAATATCACCAGTCACTGCCGCCCACCCGATCACCGGTGGAAGTGCACCCGCGGCGCCACCAATCACAATGTTTTGTGGCGTTGAGCGCTTCAAGATCAGCGTGTAGATGAGCACATAGAACCCAATTGCCAGCAGCGAAAGGAAGGCGGCCATCAGTGTGGTCGTTGCTGCAAGGAATAGGAAGCTCGCCGCGCCAAGCACGGATGCAAAGAGCAGCGCAGCACCCGTGCTGATCTCGCCAGTGACGAGCGGGCGTCCCGCCGTCCGCGTCATCTGCTTATCAATATCTGCATCGACAATGCAGTTAAAGACATTGGCGCTCGCAGCACTCAGCGTTCCGCCGATCAGCGTGCAGAGAACCAGGATCAACGGGGGCACTCCTTGCGCAGCAAGGAACATGGCTGGGACGGTGGTGATCAGCAGCAACTCAACAATGCGCGGCTTGGTCAGCGCAATGTATGCACTCAGCATGCTCCGCGTTGAACTGCGGGGGGCAGCCTGTTCGGCACCACCGCCAGACTCGGTGTTCGCACGTCGCGCTTCAAGGAGCGCGATCGCCGCTGCACCAACGACCAAGATCCAGATCAGCGTGGCGAGTGCCACGTGCAGCGTCTGTGTCCATGGGGCGAGCTTAGTCAAGATTTGCAACGCGCCGATCAGGCACTGGACCAGGAAGAGGCCGATCGCCGCGGTAAGGAGGCGCGCGGTCTGGCGCGGGCTCCCAGGCTCTCGACGAACGATCCAGAGCGCCGAAAACAAGATCAGGCCCACGATCCCCGTTGCATAGCGGTGGACAATGTGTGGCGTGGAGAGCTCCGTAACCGGAGGGAAGGCGGCACCGCCCATCAGTGGCCAGTCGGGGTAGAGCAGCCCAGTGTCCGTACCTGTGACGTTCGAGCCGAACATCAGCAGCGCATAGATTGAGCCTGCGGCGATGATGGGTGCAATGACGGCACCCCGTGCCTCGAAGATGCCGCTCAGGCGCTCGGGGTAGCCGCTACGGGCGAGGACCCAGACCTGCAGCCCAACAAACGCCATCGCGGTGGCGAGGTGTGCCGTTACTGACTGGCCCGAGTTGAACTCGAGGACGGTCTGCCGACCGAGCCACGCTTGAAAGATCACCAGTACAAGCAGTGCGAGTGACGCACCCTGCAGTGAACGCCTCCCCT
>DMUR01000102.1:4119-4962 GCA_003476885.1 Chloroflexota bacterium | reverse complement strand
TGCATCACAGGGAACGGGATCGGCGAAGGAGCAAAGGCCTTGCGCGCAACATGAAGCATCACAATCGAGTCTTTCCCGCCAGAGAAGAGGAGGCAGGGGCGCTCCATCTCCGCCGCAACCTCGCGGAAGATGTGGATGCTCTCCGCCTCTAGGGCGGCGAGCTGGCTCATCACGTGGCTCTTCATCGTGCGCTTCTCATCCCGCTGATTCTGCCGCACCTGCGCCACTCGCACCGTCGAGCCCGAAGCCCGCCGCATCAAGGAGTAGACGCACCTCGTCGGCGCGATCAGGGTGGCAGACTACAAGGTCAGGGAGGAGGAGTTCTGGGACATTGTATTTGAGCGGAGAGCCGTCCAACCGCGTCGCAACAAGCCCCGCCGCCAGCGCCACCGCAACCGGTGCAGCCGAGTCCCATTGATACTGGCCGCCAGCATGAATGTAAGCGTCGGCTTCACCACTCACCACCGCCATCACTTTCACGCCAGCCGATCCCATCGGCAGAAGTTTGGCGCTACCCGCTGACTCGAGTGCCGCAATAAAGCCTGGCGGGCGTGTGCGACTCACCGCAATGCGCAGTGGGCCTGCTGGGCTTTGCGGGACTTCTGGCGGTGCATCGCTGCTGTAGATCACGCCGCGCGCAGGGAGTCCAACGACGCCGAGCGTTAACCCGTTACCGCGCTCCCAGAGCGCCACGTGTACAGCAAAGTCATCACGCCAGACTCCAGCAGAATCTTGTTCGCCAAACTCAAGTGTGCCGTCAAGCGGATCAATGATCCAGACGCGTTCGGCGATCAGCCGGCGCGGATCATCTGCCGCCTCTTCTGAGAGGAGGCTATCTTCTGG
>DMUR01000102.1:0-4004 GCA_003476885.1 Chloroflexota bacterium | reverse complement strand
TTGCTGCACCGTGGCGGAGCTGTAGCAGCAGCTCGCCAGCGAGGGAGGCTGCCTGCGCTGCAATCTCTGCGTCGGACTGGCTTCTCATCATCAGGGGTCAGGTTAGGGGGTAATCTGACGACATGCGAGAAGAGCAGCGCCGTGAAGGGAGCCCAGCGCTTGTCGTCCTTGATTCAGCGGGGGTTGACCTGCTGGAGCTGGTGCGCCTCGGCGCGCAGCCGAGCAGCGCACTCCACCGTTACCTCGGCAACGAAACTACCGTTCTGCTCTGCGATGAAGAGAACACGCCACTCAGTGAGCTCTCGGCCAGCGAGGTTACGCACGTACGACCGCTTGCGACTGGAGTTGGCCTCGCCTGGAGTGAAGAGTTGCGTCGACATGTGTCAAGCATCACGGGAGTTGCCGCTCCGACTATCGCGCTGATCGCATACCTCCCGCCCTCAATTGCAGAGTTGAACTCGCTCATCACGCGTGCGAACGAGATAGATGCGAAGCACATCTTGCTCTGCGCACTTGTATCTCGCACGCCCGCGCCAGATGGTGAGGTTCAGCCATCTGGTCTGCTGCGTGCAATCACATCCGCCGCAAAAGAGCTGGAGGGCTCGCTCCCAACGTGTCAGATCACGCCGCTTGCAGTGCCATGGCCGAAAGGTGATCTCAACCCCGAAGACCTTGTGCGCGCCTACGGTGCAACTGAGGTCGTGACTGGCGCAGAGGGGTACCCCGCCAATGCCCCAACCGGGTACCCCGTGAGTTCCACAGAAGAGATTGAGCGAGCGCGAAACACCGCCTGGGGGAAGGGGGCGGTGGTCCTCTTCACCGGCCTCTCAGGGTCTGGGAAGTCCACGATCGCTGCGGCACTCGCCGAGCTTCTCAGGGATGAAGGGGCTCGCGGCGTTGCGCTTCTCGATGGCGATGCGATGCGGCGCAGCATCTCCGCAGGTCTTGGCTTTGACCGAGCCTCGCGCAACACGAACGTGCAGCGTCTGGGAGTCGCGGCAGCCGAGATTGCCCGCGCAGGTGGAATTGCGATTGCGGCACCAATTGCGCCGTTTGCAGAAGGGCGCGCGCTTGCTCGCAAGGCCTCGGTGGGCCTCCCATTTCTCCTCGTGCACATCAGCACACCGCTCGAGGTCTGTGAGCAGCGAGACCGGAAAGGACTCTATGTGAAGGCACGTGCTGGAACGATCAGCGATTTCACCGGCATCTCTTCGCCCTATGAGGTTCCAGACGACGCAGACCTTGTTATCGACGCCTCCGCTGTGAGCGCATATGAAGCGGCAGTGTCGGTGAAGGAGCTACTAAAGAAGACTGCTGGCTGATCTAGCGGCGCGTGATCTTCCTGATACGAGAGGTGACCGACCAGAGCAGGCGCTGCGCTACCACGCGCAGTAGGTCGATCGTGTGCACTCGCTGAAGGGCTTGAGGCTCAACCCGCACATCAACGCCAGAGCGGCCAGACCCATCCTCTCGGGCGGCACCACTGGCGTAGAGCATCCCCATTGCAGCCCGAGTCGCAACCTCCTCAGGAACGCGACGATCTGTGGCAGCACGATCGCTTGCGCTGCCGCTCGCGAGCGGCGGGATCGGCGCGGCTGACTCGCCCTTCGGCGTTAAACCGCCAAGTGCATCTAGGTTGCCGATCACCTGCACTCCAAGCGCACGAATCGTTGCCGCGCTCTCCCAGCCAATTGCATCCGCGCGCTTGATCGCCCAACTCGGTGTCACCTGTTTTGGCTCTTCTGGCCCGGCTGTTCGGCCCTTCATGTAGAGCGCGGTTCCACGCGTGATCATCTTGTAGAGGAGGGGTCGCGTGATTCCCGCCTCGGCGAATCGCTCATTGAGGGCGCGGATCAGTTCAATCTCTTCCGTAGTCATGGATCGATTCGCTGTGTCGTTCTGCGGTTTGAGTGTTCCCGTTTGAAGGTTCAGAAGCGCCTCAAATGCCTGGTAGATCGCCGACTTGTTCTGTTCGTCAACCATCACCACGCTGAGCCGTTCTGGACCCACCACGGACGCCCATCGAGCAGCAAGGCGGTCATGTCGCTGACGCGACCAGAAGATTGCCCCCTTCCCCTCGTCTGGCTGCTCAAAGACCCAGTGCAGCCACTGGTCAAACGAGTAACGCGCACCCTCTTGAACGTTCTGCTGCCAGCGTGAAGCAAGGATGCGTGAGACTGGGCGAAGGGTCAGCGCAACATGTACTCGGTCCTCGCCGAGCTCACTGATGATGCGGGCAATTTGTGCATCATCTGCTCCAGCGAAGAATTCACTTGAGACGAAGACTCGTGGCTCCTTCGCCGTGCGAACTTCACTAACCAGACGCTTCCAGTGGTGTGCTGAGGGCGCCTCCCCCAGAGTTGGATGCTCACGGCCGAGCACCGCATATGCCGCCTGTCCTGATTGCTGGGTCCGCCCTGCATAACGCACCCCTTGTGCGCGCATCGCGTCGCGATATGCGTGGCATGCACCCTGCAGCGCGCTCGTCCCCGTCTTTGGTGGTCCGATGTGCAGCAGCACACCACCCTCAGGGAGCGGTTGGATCGCCGCCCCGCCCTCCCGTGTGATCAGTTGTCCCAGCTCGTCCATGGCGACAAGTATGCTTTACCAATGCACATTGCGAGAAGTCCCGTGTCACGCCGAACGTCGCCAGCCTGATGGAAGGTCTCGTCCTACTCGCACTCCTCGCCGTGGCTGGGTTTGCCGCGCAGCTTGTCGACGGTGCGCTCGGGATGGGCTACGGCATCACTTCGTCGACGATTCTGTTGCTGATCGGACTTTCACCCGCTGCCGCCTCGGCTTCAGTGCATATCGCAAAAATTGGTACAGGTGCGAGCTCAGGCCTTGCACACCACCGATTCGGAAACGTTGATTGGAAAGTTGTGCGAAGGATTGCGCTTCCAGGAGGGATCGGGGCATTCATCGGCGCTACGGTCCTCTCGGCTCTTTCGACAGAATCATCACGGCCGCTTTCGAGCCTCTTCCTATTCGTGCTGGGGATCTACGTTGTGATGCGATACCTTGCCGGTGGCTTGCGAGTTCTCCGAAAGGGAACGCCGCGGCTTCGCTTTCTGATCCCTCTCGGTCTGATTGGAGGGTTTGTTGACGCAACAGGTGGCGGGGGCTGGGGACCAGTCGCCACCCCCGCACTTCTCGCTGATGGTCGACTCGCGCCTAATCGCGTGATTGGAACGGTGAGCGCGAGTGAGTTCGTTGTTGCGGTTGCTGCGAGCGCTGGCTTCATCGTTGGGATTGGGGCGGCTGGCGTGCGCCTCGACTACGTTGCGGCGCTTCTCGTGGGCGGCCTGGTTGCCGCACCGATTGCCGCCTACCTCGTGCGTCACATGAATCCTCGACTGCTGGGGGTCATCGTTGGGGGTTTCATCTGCTTCACGAACGCACGGACACTTCTCGCCGCTATGGGAGTCTCTGATAGCGTGTTTTTACTCGTCTACGGAGCCATCGTTATTGCCTGGATGACGGCTGTGGCGTTTGTGGTCCGAGCGATCCGTCGCGAACGTAGCGCAGAAGAGTCGAGGGGCTTACACAGCGCTGATTAACGCCCGCCCCGCGTGATCTCTCCGCCGCCAATTCGCTGAGCAATCCAGACGGGGACAACGGAGACCAACACGAGCAGCAGCGCGACCACATTGACCACGGGAAGCTGATATGAACGCTGCAACTCGCTATAGACCCAGACGGGGAGCGTGCGGGCGCCAGGCCCAGCGGCGAAGAGTGTGACGATCACTTCGTCAAACGAGAGGGCGAAGGCGAGAAGTCCGCCTGAGAGGAGCGCGGTGCGCATTCCTGGCAGTGTTATGCGGCGGAAGGTCATCCATGAGTCGGCGCCGAGATCTGCGGACGCCTCCTCAGGGCTGCGCGGAAGTCTGCGCAGCCGTGCCACCACATTGTTGTAGGCCACCACAACGCAGAACGTCGCATGGGCGATCACGATCGTATGGAGGCCAAGATCAATACCAAAGAGCTTGAAGCTGCTTTGCAGC
>DMUR01000037.1:970-2969 GCA_003476885.1 Chloroflexota bacterium | reverse complement strand
CAAGGGTCAAAAGATTGAAGGCGACCTTCGCCGAGAGATCGCCATGAACATTAAGCGACTGATTGAAGTCGGCACGTATCGTGGCACGCGCCACCGCAAGAACCTTCCGTCGCGAGGTCAGCGCACCAAGACGAACGCGCGTCAGCGCCGTGGTGCTCGCAAGACCGTCGCCGGCAAGAAGATCGAGAAGAAGTAAGGCAGGGGAGTAGCCATGGCTGAGATGGAGAAGAAGCCGACGAAGACGCGTCGTCGCGAGAAGAAGAACGTGCCAGTGGGTCAGGTGCACATCGCCGCGTCCTTCAACAACACCGTGATCTCCATTACCGACCCAACCGGCGCCGTGCTCTCATGGGGCTCTGGCGGTGTTGCGGGCTTTAAGGGCTCGCGCAAGAGCACGCCGTACGCGGCATCGCTCGGCGCAGAAGCTGCTGCTCGTAAGGCGATGGAGCATGGCCTTCGCTCCGTTGAAGTATTCGTCAAGGGTCCAGGTGCTGGTCGCGAGCAGGCGATTCGTGGCCTGCAGACCGCTGGGCTCAACATCTCTGCAATCACCGATGTGACGCCGCTGCCACACAACGGCTGCCGTCCTCCGAAGAAGCGCCGAGTCTAGGAGAGGAGCGTCATGGGTCGCGATATTGGTCCAGTCTGCCGACAGTGCCGCCGCGAGGGGGCGAAGCTCTTCCTGAAGGGCGCGCGCTGCTACACCAAGAAGTGCTCGTTTGAGCGTCGCCCAACCCCGCCAGGCATGCACGCCGTTCGACGCCGCAAGGTGGGCGACTACGGCCTGCAGCTGCGCGAGAAGCAGAAGATGCGCCGCGTCTATCGACTCGGCGAGGCACAGTTCCGCCGGCTCTTTGCTGAGGCAGAGCGTGGCACCGAGGTGACGGGCGAGAACCTACTTCGCCTTCTTGAACTGCGACTCGACAACGTCGTCTTCCGCTTGGGCTTCGCGAGCTCGCGTGACCAGGCACGCCAGTACATCAACCACGGTCACTTTGCGGTGAACGGTGGCGCTGTCGACATCCCTTCGTACAGCCTGAAGCCAGGCGATGTGATCTCGCTCCGCCCAGGGCGTGCCGAGCTCGCCCCATTCAAGGAGGTCGTAGAGACCCTCAAGAGTGCAGCAACCCAAGAGTGGCTACGCGTGGACGCCTCAAAGATGGCGGGTCACGTGATTGCGGCTCCGCGCCGCGACCAGATGCCTGGCGACTTCAACGAGCAACTCGTCGTTGAGTTCTACTCGCGATAAGAGAGGAGAGAGAGATGACTGACGCAGTAACTTCACGAATCGCCCCGCTTGAGGAGCTCGGCTCGTACGGCAAGTACGAGGCTGGTCCCTTCGCACCTGGCTACGGTGTGACTCTGGGGAATGCCCTGCGACGCGTCCTGCTCGGCTCCCTTGAGGGTGCCGCCATCACGGCCGTCCAGATCACTGGCGTCCAGCAGGAGTTCTCATCGCTCCCAGGCGTTCGTGAAGATGTAGTGCAGATCCTCCTCAACATGAAGAAGATCCGACTCCGCAGCTTCGCCACGGGCCGCGTTGAGCTGACCCTCAACAAGAAAGGCGCGGGGAGCGTCACCGCAGGCGACATCACCCCTAACGGTCAGGTGGAAATCGTGAATCCAGAGCAGGTGCTCATGACGCTTGATTCGGACAAGGCGTCGATTGAGGCCTTCCTGGTGGTGGAGCGCGGCGTCGGCTACGTCTCCGCCGATCGACTCGAAGTTGAACCAGACGGCGAGGCGCGCCCACGAGGCGTGATGGCCGTTGATGCGATCTTCACCCCGGTGCGCAAGGTGAACTTCACCGTAGAGAACACGCGCGTTGGCCAGGATGTCGACCGCGAGAAGCTCATCCTTGAGATTGAGACCGATGGCACGATCACACCAGAGGAGGCTGTACGCAAGGCGGCAGCAATTCTTGTCGGCCAGTTCGCTGCATTCTCAGGTCTCGGCGAAGCGCCGGCACCTGCACCAGTAGCCGTGGCGGGCGGAATCG
>DMUR01000037.1:0-944 GCA_003476885.1 Chloroflexota bacterium | reverse complement strand
CGGCGGGCGGAAACCTGCTCGACCTCTCCATTGAAGATCTTGACCTGCCGATGCGCGCATACAACGCGCTCAAGCGCGCAGGGATCGTCAAGGTTGGACAGCTGCTGAGCGCGCTAGACGGAGGCGAAGCCGAGCTCTTGAAGCTCCGCAACTTCGGCCAGAAGAGCCTCACCGAAGTGCGCGAGAAGCTTGTTGAGCGCGGGTTCGACGTGCCAGAGAGCACTCTCCCACTCGACGCTGCATTCAATGACGAAGATGCCGAAGACGACAGCGACGAAGAAGTGAAGGCCTAAGATGACGTCGCATGCTGTTGGCGGTCGTAAGCTTTCTCGAAAGCAGGGGCCACGACTCGGGCTGTATAAGAACCTGATCGTCTCCGTCCTGCGCTATGAGCGCATTCAGACCACGGAGGCGAAGGCGAAGGAGATTCGTCCGCAGGTTGAGCAGATCATCACCCTTGCAAAGAAGGGCGGCCTCAGCGCACGCCGTGCGGTGATCGCCGCGCTTCCAGACGAGCCGCTCGTCGTGGAGAAGCTGTTTGATGAGATCGTCCCGAAGTATGCTGCGCGCACCTCTGGCTACTGCCGTATCACCAAGATCGGTATCCGCAAGGGCGATGCCGCCCCCCTCGTTCAGCTAGAGCTTGTCTAGGAGGTTGATGTGAACATGAAGACGTGGACGCCTCGCGCCGCTGAGATTGAGCGCAACTGGTACGTGGTTGATGCTGAGGGTCAGACGCTCGGCCGCCTCGCAACGAAGATTGCCACCGCCCTCCTCGGCAAGTCGAAGCCAACATATGCCGACCATATGGATACGGGTGACTTCGTGATCGTCGTCAACGCGGCGAAGCTCGTGGTCACGGGTGATCGACTCTTGAGCAAGCGCTACCACTCGCACTCCGGTCACCCTGGCGGCCACCGCGAAGAGGGTCTCGGCGACCTGAT
>DMUR01000062.1:2203-2753 GCA_003476885.1 Chloroflexota bacterium | reverse complement strand
TCCGGCCTAGACATTGACGCGCTGCGCATTGTTGCGGAGGGTGTGAACACCATGCTCTCGCCAGAGCTCGGCGTGCTGGTGATCACGCACTATCAGCGACTCCTTGACTACTTGAAGCCGCAGTTCGTGCACGTGCTTGCGCGCGGACGAATCGTGACCTCTGGTGGTCCGGAGTTGGCGCACCGACTTGAGAAGGAAGGCTACGCGCCGATCCTTGCGGAGAACGGGATCAAGCCAACGGCAGACGAGGCGGCGGCTCCGCCGGTGGCACCCGCCGGCGCATGAGCGACTGGCACACCCCAGGGGGTCAGCTTGACCCGCTGAAGGTGCGCGCCGCATATCCGATCCTCTCAACAACGCCAGGCGGAAGACCACTGCACTACTTGGATTCCGCCGCAACTGCACAGCGACCGAAGGCCGTGGTGGACGCCGTCTCGAACTTCTTGCTGACAGCAAACGCCAACCCACATCGTGGTGCGTACACGCTTGGCGGAGATGCAACCGCTGCGTATGAGGGTTCACGCGCTCGCACCGCTGCATTCCTCGGTGT
>DMUR01000062.1:0-2136 GCA_003476885.1 Chloroflexota bacterium | reverse complement strand
GCACGTTCGTGGGGGCGCGCCAACCTTTCGCGCGGCGATGTGGTGCTCGTGACGGAGGCGGAGCATCACGCGAACCTGATCCCGTGGCAGCAAGTGACGCGCGAAGTCGACGCCGACCTTGAGTTCATCCCCGTTGATGATGTCACCGGCGAAATACTCTGGGACCGACTCGAAGGTCTGCTGAAGTTGCGACCGAAGATCGTGGCGGTCGGCCACGTCTCCAACGTGCTCGGCTCTGCTGCGCCGCTTGCGCAGATCGCACCGCAGATCCACGCGGCTGGCGGACTCCTTGCCGTGGATGGCTGTCAGGCGGTGGCGAACATGCCTGTGAACATTCCAGATACAGGTGCGGACTTCTACGCGTTCAGCGCGCACAAGATGGGCGCGCTCTTCTCCGGCGGTGGACTCTGGGCGCGCGCGCACCTTCTCAACGAGATGAACCCAATTGAGACGGGTGGAGACATGATCCGCGAAGTGCGCCTGCGCGACGCCACGTTCGCTGAGGGGACACAGAAGTTTGAAGCGGGGACGCCAGATGCATCCGGCACCGTGGCACTCGCCGCCGCGTGTGACTTCATTGACGACCTTGGGCGAGAGCAGATCCACGCGCACGAAGTGCGCATGCTGGAGCGCGTCTTGCGTGAGCTCCCCGAGGCGCTCCCAGATGCGCGCATCCTTGGCCCTCGCGACGCAAAGGATCGCATTGGGCTGGTCAGCTTCTCCAGCGATCTCGTCCACGCGCACGATCTCGCCACCATCTTGGATCGCCGTGGTGTCGCAATCCGTGCCGGCCACCACTGCGCCATGCCACTCCACGAGCAGCTGGAACTCTCTGCAACAGCGCGCGTGAGTGTTGCGCCGTACACCACCGATGAGGATCTGGACGCACTCTTTGACGGCTTGCGTGATGCGCGCAAGATCTTCGCGCGGTAGACCACGGCGAGAGAGGGGTTGCGAATGGGCGGCATGGATGACCTCTACCGAGAGCAGATCCTTGAGCATCACCGTACGCCGCACAACTTCGGTCAGCTCGCCGAGCCCACGATCAGCGTGGATGGGCGCAACCCGAGCTGTGGCGATCTGATCACGATGCAGCTGCAACTGGACGCAGAGGGGCTGATCACGGACGTCGCCTTCTCTGGACGCGGCTGCGCCATCTCGCAGGCCTCCGCCTCGCTCCTGACGGATGAGCTTCGTGGGAAGCGTGCGGAAGAGATCACGGCACTCGGGAGCCCGTATGTGATGGAGCTGCTCGGCGTGGAGGTTGGCCCTTCGCGAATCCACTGCGCGCTACTCGGCTTGGAGACCACGCAGAAGGCACTTGCAACCTGGCGCAGCAAGTCGTGAGCGGTTCGGTCAGGTAGACTCAAGGCTATGAGCGCAGCAGAACTGATCGCGTCCGTAGCCGGGGAGCCGTCCATCTGTCGACGGCCGTCGTCCCCCGCCCCGCGACCCCTCGCGCGCTAAGCACCTCGCAGGGAGTCTCCCGGGTGGAACGGGACGCCGGCGGCGTTCCACCCAGATGGCCACTTCGGCCCGAGACTTTCAGAACACATTGAGGTGAACCAAATGTCACAGATGACAGACTCACGAGGATTCCGAACCGGAGCTGCGATCAGCGTGCTCCTCCTTGGCGTTGCGGCGCTGCTACATGTCGAAGAAGCGACACGGACCGCATCCGCGCTGCTCGTTGCGGCAATTGCAGGGGCGATGTTGCTGAGTGCGGCAACCTCCCTGCGAGTGAGCCTGCTCGCCTATCCATTCCGGCTTCTTCGCGACCGCGGAGTGATTGGCGCGCCCGCACCTTCGCATCTGGAGCCGGTGCCAGGACTGCGTCTCGCTCAAGTGATGGGCGGCACCATGCTCCTTCTCGGCGTTGTTGCACACGTTCGGTTTGACGCCGATCTTGTGGCGGTCGCACTCGTGGTGATCGTTGCCACGCTTCAATCGTTCCTTGCCATCACGGCAATTTGCGTGGCGTGCAAGCTGTACGGCGTGGTGGTCTGGTTCCAGAACCGAAGCCTGCCACAAGGTTCGCCGAAGATCGCGTCGCAGAAGATCCGCATGACCAAGGGGAGTGGCCGCTCATGACCGCAAAGCTTTTCACTGAGGTGGATGCGAAGGCGGCGCAGCAGC
>DMUR01000014.1:2676-4318 GCA_003476885.1 Chloroflexota bacterium | reverse complement strand
CGCGATCGCACGAGATGTGCTGGTCACCCTGGTCGGTGCTGCTGCGGTTGTATCGCTTGTGGTCACCGCGCTGCTTGGACTACTCATTGCACTCTTCCTGGTGCTCGGCGAAGGACTCTTCGGCTCCCAACTCTGGGGGGCGGCACATATGACGCTGATCCTCCTCTCGCTTGGCGCAGCGATCACCTCTTCGATCTTGCGGATCACCACCGGTCGCCGCGCACGCGCGCTGCTGATCGCCGTCTTTGTTGGAGTCGGTTCGCTCGTCCTCACGCTCCTCCCACTCGGTTGGGCCGCTGGTCCCGCCGCTGGGTGCGCGATCACGTTGGGGTTGATCACCCTGTTGGCCGATCTACTCGTCGGACTCTCCACCTTCAACACGCAGCGATTCACGGATCGATTTATGCCTTTGGCGAGCGAGGCGGAGTTGCGCGCCACCGCGAGCGCGTTGGAAGATCTTCGTGAAGAGGCGCTCAGCGGCGTTGCCGCAGAGATCGGCGAGGCGATTGGTAGCGCCGATGCGGCAGTCGGAACGCTGCGTCGCACGGTCAGCCGCGTGGCGGAGACACTGAACCGGGCCGCAGAGCGGATTCGACCAGATCGCGGCGGTGACGCGTGAGTGACGAGCAGAAGTCAGAACGAGTTGCGGCGCTCCTTGCAGCGCGCCCTCGTGTTGCGCACGAGGTTGCACAGGTGCAGCGTGCCCGAGAGGGGTCACTCAGCGGCGCGCGCGCGATTGCGCGACGGCTGCGTCCGAGCGGCGGCCTCGGCAAGGAGCTGCGCGAACACCCGTTGCAGGTGCTCGGCATAGTGGCGGCACTCGCTTTGGTTGGGTTGCGCTGGATCACTGGCGGTCGCTCGCAAAAGCGGCGTGGTGATGCGTCGGGTGCGCCCTCAGAGGGGGCGGGTGTGGTGAGTGCCTTCGCCGCCGGACTTGCTGCAGCAGCGGCAGAGAAGGGTGGCCGCGCTGTCATTGACGCACTTCTTGACGCTCGGCCAGCGGATTCGCGATCCACCAGTTCGCGCACTCCGATCGCGCGAGTGGACGAAACGGGCGGGGGAGCCCATGATGATCAGGGGCGAGTGGCGAAACGGTAGACGCGCCAGCCTTAGGAGCTGGTGTCGGTAACGACGTGTGAGTTCGAGTCTCACCTCGCCCACCAACAACGTGCGACTTCTCGGCTATCGTTGACCGCATGAAAGTCACCTCCACGCCTGGACCAAAGAGCAGCCTGCGCCTTGAGATCGTGATGCCCGTCGATGAGGTGGCTGCCGCAATCAACAGCGCGGTGCGCCAGGTGGCGTCACGCAGCCGCATCCCTGGCTTCCGGCCTGGAAAGGCACCACGCCAAGTGGTCGAGCGATTCGCCGGACTCGCGGGGATCCTTGAAGAGGCTACAGAGATTCTCATTGAGCGCGGCTATCGCAAGGCGATCATGGAGTCCGAGACGCTGCCGCTGACGAGCCCCACCATTGAGGCGCAGCCAGCAGTAGAAGGGGCTGAGTACACCTTCTCGGCAACAATCTCCGTTCCACCTGAGGTGAAGCTCGGCGACTACCAGAAGTTCCCCTTCACGCCAACCTTTGAAGAGCCTGACGCCAAGAAGGTTGACGCCGTGATCGATGATCTGCGCGACAGCTA
>DMUR01000014.1:862-2568 GCA_003476885.1 Chloroflexota bacterium | reverse complement strand
ATTGACGGCGCCGCATCCGAGAAGATGCCGATCGTGCTCGGTTCCGAGCGTCTGATCCCAGGGTTTGAGGCACAGCTCGTTGACGCGAAAATCGGCGACGCTGCCACGGTTTCGGTGACCTTCCCTGATGATTATCAGGAGGAGTCGTTGCGCGGTGTGCCAGCACGATTTGATGTGGTGATCCAGGAGCTGCGCGCGCGAATTCCGCCGCCACTCGATGACGCCTTCGCCAAGCAGGTGGCAAACGTTGAAAATGTGGAAGGGCTACGCGCAGAGATCCTGACGCGCCTTAAGGCGAGTGCTGCAGATCGCGGCCGGCACGAGTTCGCTGACAAGATCGTGGAGTACGCCATGGAGAACGCCACCGTTGAGATTCCTGACCCGCTGATTGAAGAAGAGATTGACGGCCTTGTTGATGAGCTGGCGCGATCGATTGCACGACAGGGTCTCTCCTTTGAGCAGTACCTTGAGGCGGCGGGGAAGAGCGCAGAAGAGATCCGCGCAGAGCTGCGCGATCGCGGTGAGCGCCGCGCACGCACCCTGCTCGTCCTCTCTGCGGTTGCGGGGGCCGAAGGGATTCAGGTGCCTGAGGAACTTATCGACGAAGAGGTGCGTCGAGCGCAGCCACAGGTGCAGGGGCAGCGGAAGCTGGAGGCGTATCTCGCCTCAGAGCGTGGTCGCCGCGCCATTCGCGCCTCGCTCCGTCGCTCACTCGTGGTGGAGAAGATCGTCGAGGATTGGTTCGATGGCAACCCAGGTGCCTGGCCCGCATGGGGACCTGAGCGACCGCCGCGTCCCGCAGCGACTGCCGCCCTCAGCCCTGCGGCGAGCCCTGCAGGTGGGTCGGCTGACGCTCCGAAAGCGAAGCGTTCGCCCGCAAAGCGCTCCGCGAAGTAAACTCACCCTCCACACCACACGCCCCGGTCGCGGGTCGTTAGAAGGTCGAAACGAGAGGAGGGGTCAATGCTCGTACCAATGGTGATTGAGTCGTCCAGTAAGGGCGAACGCGCCTACGACATCTGGTCACGCCTCCTCAAGGAGCGCATCATCTTCCTCGGCGCAGGCGTCGAAGATGACATTGCGAACCTGGTGATTGCACAGCTCCTCTTCCTCGATGCAGAGGATCCCGAAAAGGAGATCTTCCTTTACATCAACAGCCCAGGGGGCGTGATCACCTCGGGCCTCGCGATTTACGACACGATGCAATACGTGCGCGCACCAGTGAGCACGATCTGCACTGGCATCGCCATGTCAATGGGCGCCGTCCTGCTCGCCGCAGGTGCGCCTGGCCGACGTTTCGCGCTGCCGCACAGTCGCATCATGATCCACCAGGGCTCTGGCGGATTCCGTGGCAACACACCAGACGTCTTCATTCAGGTGAAAGAGATGGAGAAGCTGGTCAAGACCACCCAGGAGATCCTCGCCGCGCACACCGGCCAGCCGATCGACAAGGTGGTGAAGGATACCGACCGCGACCTCTTCCTCTCGCCAGAGGAGGCGGTGGAGTACGGCATCATCGACGAGGTTTACAAGCTCCCTGCGATCGTTCCGCCAAAGAAGAAGTAGGCGCGCGGCATGGCAGAGGCTGGTGACGGGACGGGCCGCAGCGGTTCCCGAGGTGGCGAAGGGACGCGAAGCGGTGGTCGCCGCGCAAAGGCGGGCGGACCCGGTAGCGGATCCTATCGCTGCTCGTTCTGCCGCAAGAC
>DMUR01000014.1:0-799 GCA_003476885.1 Chloroflexota bacterium | reverse complement strand
CTGTGCGCGGAGATTGCGGTTGATCCGTCACCGAGCGCGTCCGTTCGAAGCAACCCGTGGGGCGACACCACGCCAACGCCGCGCGAGATTCACGCGGCACTGAATGAGCATGTGATTAGCCAGGAGCGCGCAAAGCGCTCGCTCGCCGTTGCCGTCCACAACCACTATCAGCGTATTGCCGCCCCCGCCTCGTCCGACGGCGTAGAGATTGCCAAGTCGAACATCCTGTTGGTCGGCCCAACTGGATCAGGAAAGACGCTCCTTGCGCAGACACTTGCTCGCTTCCTTGACGTGCCCTTCTGTATTGCTGACGCCACGAGTCTCACTGAGGCTGGGTACGTTGGCGAGGACGTTGAGAACATCCTGCTGCGTCTCATCCAGGCGGCAGATGGTGACATTGAGCGCGCACAGCGCGGCATCATCTACATCGACGAGATCGACAAGATCACGCGCAAGGCGGAGAACCCATCGATTACGCGCGATGTGTCGGGAGAGGGTGTCCAGCAGGCGCTGCTGAAGATCATTGAAGGGACCGTAGCGAACGTTCCGCCACAGGGTGGTCGAAAGCATCCACATCAGGAGTATCTCCAGATCGACACCACCAACATTCTCTTCATCTGTGGCGGCGCGTTTGAAGGGCTCGACAAGATCGTTGCTGATCGGGTTGGGCGTCGCGGGATCGGGTTTGGCTCCGATGCTCCGAAGGGGAGTGACGAGCGCGAGCGCGTACTCGAGCAGCTGATGCCAGACGATCTCCTCCGCTACGGGCTCATTCCTGAATTCATCGGACGACTCCCGA
>DMUR01000110.1:3117-4289 GCA_003476885.1 Chloroflexota bacterium | reverse complement strand
GCTGCATGGCGGAGCCGAGCGCACGCGCGGCGCGATCGGCGGCATCACGATGCGGTTCGGATACACCTAGCAGTGCGGCCATCATGCGGCCAACGGTGCCAGCAACCTGGTAGCAGTAGCGTGATGCGTCATCATCCGTTGCAATGCTCGGCGCATCGAGATCCGCCGTCATTCCATCAAGGAAGTCGCTGACGGCATCACGGGGGAAGGAGGGGTGGCGCGCCAGTAGATCCTCAAGAATCATCAGCTCGCGATCTTGTGAGAGCGCGCTCAATGCGGCGCCAGAACGTGCGCGTGACCATTCACGGATACGCGCGATCCGCTCAAGTGCGGCGGTACGGGTGCTTCCGCCAGCGCGCACGTCCACATCAACAAGGTCGTCAAGGGTACGCATCACAAGGTAGAGGAGCTCGACATCTCTGCGTCGATCCGCTGGCAAGAGGCGTGCGGCAAGGGAGAAGCTGCGCGCGACGCGGTTGATCGTTCGTCGCGCCTCTGGGAGGAGCGCCTCCGTTGCGAGGTGTGCGTGCGTTGTGCGGGAAGACTCGTTACGGCTGGACAAGATTCCCTGTTGGTCCAGTGGCGCGTGAAGTGTATGGCGCGCGGAAGTCCTCTCGGATCAGGTCTTGGGTGACCTGTGAGGTGAGGAGCGCCCCTGGCATCCCTGCACCTGGGTGCGTGCCACCACCCACGTAGTAGAGGCCAGCGAGCGCTCGGTCGCGGTTCGGATGACGGAAGTAGGCCGACTGCTGGAGCGACGGCTCCACCGCAAAGGCGTTCCCATCCGGCGCCAGGAACTCATCGCGGAAGGTGAGGGGTGTCCAGCTCCGCTCCACGACGATGCTCTCTCGGAGGCCAGGGAGCCCCCACTCTTCCAGCCAGGCGAGCGTACGATCGCGCATGCGTGGCTCAGCCTCGCGCCAGTCGTCACCTGAGCGAAGGTTCGGCACCGGGAGGAGGATGGCGATGGAGTCACCACCCTCAGGGGCCATGCTCGGTTCCGTGCGCGACGGCGCATGGATGTAGACCGCGTTGCTGCGCGGCATACGGCGATCCCGCGTCACGTCCTTGATGAAGCCGTGATAGTCATCGCCCACGACAAGCGTGTGGTGCAACAGCTTCTCGAACTTCCTATTTGTGCCGAGGTACATCATGTGCGCGGACATGGTGGT
>DMUR01000110.1:0-3029 GCA_003476885.1 Chloroflexota bacterium | reverse complement strand
GTGACATCGCCGTTGTAGATCACAAGGTCTGCATCGTGCACCGTTCCATCGGCGGTGCGAACACCGGTCGCTCGCCCGTTGCGATGGATGATCTGATCAACCTTACTGTTCATCACGATGCTTCCGCCACCCTTTTTGATGATCTTGGCGAATGCCTCAATGACGCTGTAGACGCCACCCTCCGTGTACCAGATCCCATCCGCAATCTGCAGATAGGCGAGGGCAGAGTAGATGGCGGGGACGCGACTCGGATCTCCGCCAATAAAGAGCGAGTGGAATCCGAACGCCTGCTGCACATGCGGCTCTTTGAAGAACTTCCCGACCCATCCCTCGAGGAATCGGATCGCATCAAGCTTCGCCATCGTTGGGAGGAGCTTGACGAAGTCGGCAAGCTTCAAGAAGTTCTGTCGACCGGAGACCAAGATGCCCTTGCGATGGATGTCACCAGATGCGCGCAAGAAGTTTTCGAGCTGCGCTGCGTCCGCTGGTGAGAACTTTTCCATCTCGGCGCGGAGTGCCGCCTGGTCGCTCCCAAAGTCAAAGTGTCGATCTTCGCCCGTCCAGAAGATGCGGTAGCCAGGCTGAAGTTGGCGGAGCGTGACGTGATCCGCCATCTTCTCGCCCGCTGCAGCGAATACCTCTTCAAAGAGCCAGGGCATGGTGATGAGTGACGGGCCGGTGTCAAAGGTGTAGCCACCCTCACGGATGCGCGACGCGCGCCCGCCGACTTCACCGCGTGCCTCAAGGATGGTGACCTGCCAGCCGTCGGAGAGGAGGCGAATCGCGGTAGAGAGGCCACCGAAGCCGCTCCCCACAATGATCGCTCGTCGCCCCTGTGCCATGCCGCCCCCCTTGCTCCGCTCTATGCCGCTCCATCGTACGCGCCGCAGGGGGAGGGGGTCGGATTGACGAACCCCCCCTTGCGGGATGATGATCCCCGTCCGAGGAGTGGGCCCCGCCTGGGCCCCACGAAGCCCTGACCTGGAGGTGGACGTGAAGGCTGAAGAGATCCTTACTGGGGAGCTCGTGACCGAGTTTGACCCAGGGACCGCCTCAGACCGCGCCTTCCGCGAGAGCGCCGCACTCCCACCCGGCGGCGATGACGCCGCCGTCCGATCCGTTGATCGTGCCGCCGCCCTCCTCGTAGCGCTCGGCGACGCTGACGGTGCCGCATCGGTCACCGACCTCTCCCACGCCCTTGACCTGCACAAGTCAACGGTGAGCCGACTCCTCTCCACACTTGAGCGACGCGGCCTTGTTGAACAGGATCGAGAGAGCGGCCACTTCCGACTCGGTGTCGGCATCATTCGACTTGCGCAGAGCGCAGAGCGCACGTTAGACATTCGCACCATTGCGCAGTCAGAGCTTGAAGCGCTTGCGAAGGCGACGCATGAGACGGTGAGCCTTGAGGTCTTCGACGGAGTCGGGGCGGCGGTGGCGATCTGTCAGATTGATGGACCGAACCTGACGCCAATGCCAGACATCACTGGTCGCCCAGTGGCGATGCACGCGATCGCAGCAGGGAAGGTCCTCCTCGCATCACTCCCAGAGCGCACCGTGCTCTCCATTGCTCGACGTGGCCTGGTGCAGTACACGCCGCGTACGATCACCGACCCGCGTGCGCTCTTGGAAGAGTTGGCACTCGTGCGACGACGCGGCTACGCCGTGGCCACGGGCGAGTGGGACGAACGTCTCTCCGCCGCCGCCGTCCCTGTCTGTGATGCGCGCGGCACCGTGATTGCGACCGTCGTGGTGTGGGGCGCCTCCTCCCGAGTGACAGCAGTGAACCTCCCGACGCTGGTGAACGCGGCGCGCGATGCGGCGCGTGGGATCAGTCGGAAGCTCGGCTGGAGCGGCGCCGCCCAGCGACGTACGGGGATCGTCCCTGTCCTGAAAGAGGAAGATGATGACGAGCGAGAGCGTGAGGTCAGCGACGACGAGCTCCTAAGCTAAGCGGTGACGGCGCATGGCTGAAGGGTCACACGACGCAATCGAGACCTTCCAGGCGGCGGGCCTCTCCTTCCCACCTGACGCCTCCACAGCGGCCGCAGCCAACGTCAGCGCCGCCATCTACGCCGAAGCCGCCGCCGAACCTGTCGCCTTCTGGGCGAAGCAGGCGCGTGAACGACTCACCTGGCGCACCCCCTTCACCAAGACGCTGGAGTGGAACCTCCCCTTCGCGGAGTGGTTCTCTGACGGCACGCTAAACGTTGCGGAGAACTGCATCGATCGCCACGTCGCCGCGGGGCTCGGCGAGAAGGTCGCCATTCACTGGGTCGGTGAGCCGGGAGATCGTCGCACCCTCACCTACAACGACCTCCACCGCGAGGTGCAGCAGGCGGCGAATGCGCTGAAGTCGCTCGGTGTTGGCCAGGGTGATCGCGTGGCGATCTACATGCCGATGGTCCCTGAAGTGGCGATCGCGATGCTCGCCTGCGCGCGCCTCGGTGCTGCGCATAGCGTGGTCTTCTCCGGATTCCCCGCAACTGCGCTCGCCGACCGCATCAACGACGCCGAGGCGAAGGTGCTGATCACCGCTGATGGCGGCTACCGGAAGGGGAGCTTCTTCGAACTGAAGACGATCGCGGATGACGCGATGGAGAAGTCACCAACCATCACCGCATCACTCGTCTATCGCCGCCGCCAGCCAGGGACGCCAGGCGAGACGGCAATGCGGTCTGGGCGCGACCACTGGTGGCAGGATCTCGTCCCCGCACAGTTGGCCGACTGCCCCGCCGAACCGATGCCCGCCGAACAACTCCTCTTCCTGCTCTATACGAGTGGCACCACCGCAAAGCCGAAGGGGATCATGCACACGAGTGCCGGCTATCTACTCGGCGCATCGTTCACGCATCACGCCGTCTTTGATATCAAGCCCGACGATGTCTACTGGTGCGCCGCGGATGTTGGTTGGATCACCGGTCACACGTACATCGTCTACGGCCCTCTGGCGAACGGTGCCACGCAGGTGATGTACGAAGGGACGCCAGACACGCCAGCGTGGGATCGCTGGTGGGAGATCATTGAAG
>DMUR01000104.1 GCA_003476885.1 Chloroflexota bacterium | reverse complement strand
CTGCGCCAATCTCAATCTTCCGATCGTGAAGCGCATGGACCACACGATCCACACCGATCGCAAAGCCAATAGCAGGGGTTGCGCCACCACCGATGAGCGCCGCCAGCCCGTCGTAGCGCCCACCGCCACCAAGTGCGCCCTGCTGCCCCTCCTCTCCAGGGAGGAGGTACTCCCATGCGGTGCGACTGTAGTAGTCCAGCCCGCGCACCAAACGCGGAGCATCAATCACCTTCACGCCAGCAACGGCGAGGCCCGCGCGAACGACGTCGGCGTGCGCGGCGCATGCGTCACAGAGGTGACCAGGGAGTGCAGGTGCGCTCTCCGCGCGTCGCACTGCGGCGGCGTCCTTCGAATCCAGAAGGCGGAGTGGATTATCTCGGAGCCGGGTCCGGTCGACCTCTCCAAGCTCTCCTTCAATCGGGGCGAAGTGCGCTCGCAGCGCTGCCGCATAGGCGGGTCGGCAGTCGCTACAGCCAACAGAGTTGAAGTGAACCTCAACATCCGTAAGTCCAAGCTGCTTCAAGAAGCTTGCGCCGAGTTCAATCACCTCAATATCAATCCCAGGGCCAGCATCGCCGATCGCCTCCACGTTGAACTGCGTAAATTGGCGATATCGACCCTTCTGTGGTCGGTCATGACGGAAGAATGGAGCGACGGTGACGAGCCGCACCGGCTGCGGGGCACTGCGCATGCCGTGCTGGATGTATGCGCGGAGAATCCCTGCGGTTGCCTCCGGTCGCAGCGCGAGAGGCGTGGAATCTTCTGCATGCGGAGCGAGCCGATAGAGCTCCTTTGCAACCACGTCGGTAGCACCACCAATGCCACGCTCAAAGAGTGCACTCTCTTCCGCGATTGGCGAGATGATGCGCTGATAGCCCGCCGCCGCTGCGGCGGCGTATGCCGCTCGCTCAACTGCTGTGACGGCTGCGGCATCTACGCCGAAGAGATCGCGCATCCCGCGTGGCGCCTGGAAGCCGCTCACTGGCGCTGCTCCCGCGCCACGCTGCGCACACCACGAATTCGCTCGATACGCGCCATCAAGCGGGCAAGTTCACTAATGGAGCCAACAGCGAGGGTGGTGAGGACCTCCGCGTTACCAGAGCCGGTCATCCCAACCGATGCGGCGAGGATGTTGACCTTCTGGTCAGCCACCACTTGCGTGATGTCGGAGAGGAGCCCAGTTCGGTCGGAGGCCTCAATGCGAATGGTGACCGGATAACTCTCAGTGGTTGCTGGTGCGATCTCCCACTCCACGTCAATCAGCCGGGAGGCCTCACGTGCGGACGAGGAGGTTGAGCAGCTCGCGAGGTGCACGGTCACCCCCTTTCCACGCGTGATGAATCCAACAATTGGATCGCCAGGGAGCGGACGGCAGCAGCGTCCGAACCGAGTGAGGAGATCTGGAACCCCCTTCACACGGATCCCGCCAGTGCGCTCCGCTGGGGCAACCTGTTGCGGCGCCACACTGAATGGGAGGATCTCCTGCGCATCATCCGAGGCCACACCGAGGCGCGAGACCACCTGCTGCGGTCCAACCGCTCCGTAGCCGATCGCTGCGAAGAGATCATCCGCGCTCCCCTGGTTGAGCTGCTTCGCCACCTCTTCAATGCGCTCTCTGCCGACCGCCTCAAGCGAACTGCGCGCCAAACGTCGCAGCTCGCGCTCCAACGACTCTCGCCCATGGGTGATGTTCTCGTCGCGTTCCTGATGCTTGAACCACTGTCGGATCTTGTCGCGCGCTTGACGCGTTGCAACTATCGCCAACCAGTCGCGGCTCGGACCGTGCTTTCCACGCGCGGTGACCACCTCAACGATGTCGCCAGACTTGAGCCGATACTCAAGCGGCACAAGACGATTGTTGACCTTCGCCCCAATGCAACGGTGCCCGATATCCGTATGGACGAGATAGGCAAAGTCGAGAGGCGTAGCTCCCGCCGCAAGCTCCTTCACGTCACCCTTCGGCGTGAACACGTACACCTGATCTTGGAAGACATCCAGGCGGACGCCTTCAAGGAACTCGGATGCATCGGTGACATCGCGCTGCCACTCTAGGAGTTGACGCAGCCATGCAAGTTTCGCGTCATAGGCCGCATCCGAGCGGCTCCCATCTTTATAGCGCCAGTGCGCGGCGATCCCAACCTCTGCGACGTCGTGCATGGAGCGGGTTCGAATCTGCACCTCAAGCGGTCGCCCATCGAGGGCGACCACCGCCGTGTGCAGGCTTTGATAGAGATTGTTCTTCGGCACTGCAATGTAGTCATCAAACTGACCGGGGATCGGACGCCATACCGAGTGCACCGCCCCAAGCGCCGCGTAGCACTCACGGAGGTCTTCGACCACAATGCGGATCGCAAAGACGTCATAGATCTCAGAGAAGTCCGTGTTCTTTCGGGACATCTTCTTGTGGATGGAGTACAGGTGCTTCGCACGACCGGTGAACTCCGCATGAATGCCCGCACGCTCCAACTCCGGACGGAGCACCTCAATCGCTCGCGTGACGTATGCAGCGCGAACATCGCGGCGCATGTCAACAAGTCGGGCGAGCTCGTGATACCGCTCGGGCTCGAGCGCCTTAAAGGCCAAATCCTCAAGCTCCCACTTCACCTGCCAGATGCCGAGACGCTCCGCAAGTGGCGCGTAGATCTCAAGGGTTTGGCGCGCAATGCGCCGCTGCTTCTCAACGCCGAGCGCCGCGAGCGTACGCATGTTGTGCAGGCGGTCGCCGAGCTTGATCAGCACGACGCGGATGTCTTGTGACATCGCCAGGAACATCTTGCGGATGTTCTCCGCATGCTGCTCCTCCGCAGTAAGTGCTGAAAACTTACTCAACTTCGTGACGCCGTCCACGAGGGTGGCAACCTCGTCTCCGAATCGATCGCCGAGCTCGGATGTGGTGATGCTGGTGTCCTCTGGGACGTCGTGCAGGAGTGCTGCGGCGAGCGTGGTCGCATCGAGACCGAGATCGGCAAGGATCAACGCAGCCTCCGCCGGGTGTGTCACATACGGCTCTCCAGAGGCGCGCACCTGATCTCCGTGCGCCTGCACGGCGAAATCGAACGCGGCAGCAACAAGTGTTGCGGCGCTTGCTTCTTCATGGTGTGCCGATACTTTTGAGAGGAGCGTCTCGCGCAGCTCAGCGACTGGTCGAGCGAGCGCGCGAACCTTTGCAATCGGGTCGGGAACCTGCGGCGCCCGAGCGCCTTCGCGACTGATCGGCTGCGGTTCTGCGCTCATGTGTGCTGAGGATAGCCGAGCGAGGTGAGCACCTCAGTTGCCACCCTCACCTCATCCCACTCCTCCGCACCTCCGCTCCGCTCGATCGTCCGCTCATGCCCCTTCCCCGCGAGCAGCACGACGTCACCAGGCCGCGCCTCGCCAATCGCAGCCCTGATCGCAGCCTTGCGGTCATGGAGCACCGTGACCTGATCCTTGACCGCTGCGCCCACGTTCGCCTCTGCGGCGGCGTAGATCGCGGCGGCAATCACGTCGGGGCTCTCTCCGCGCGGATCCTCATCCGCGATCCAGACCCGCTCCGCCTCGGTGCACGCCCGTCCGATCGCTGATCGACGTCCGGCGTCTCGCTCTCCTGCAGCGCCCGTCACCAAGAGGACGCGCCCGTCTGGAGACGCGAGCGATCTGGCCACCTGAATTGCCGCCTCAAGCGATTGACCGTTGTGCGCGAAATCTACGATCACTGAGAAGGGTTGCCCACATGCAACTCGCTC
>DMUR01000086.1:29468-30125 GCA_003476885.1 Chloroflexota bacterium | reverse complement strand
CTTGAGGAGCTCTTGCAGCGCCTCACGTTGGATGAGAGCGCAGCGATCCACGCGCTTCTCGGAGAGCACGCGAAAAACCCTGGAGGACGCGCGGGGCAACGGCGCCTCGCAACAGCCGTAACGACACTGGTTCACGGCGAGAGCGAAGAGTTGCGTGCGCGCCAGGTTGCAGAGACCCTCTTTGGAGGCCCCGAAGGACGGGGGAGCGACCCACGCGCACTGGATGCGAGCGGACTCGCCACCCTCGCGGCGGAGCTGCCTACAGCGCCGCTTCCAGCTGCCGCAGACGCCACGCTCATTGACCTGGTGATCGCGGCTGGCTTCGCTGCCTCAAAGAGCGAGGCTCGCCGACTCGTGGAGCAGGGGGGCGTCTCCATCAACGGTGATGCCGCCGCCGATCCGAACGCGTTAGGGAGCAGCTTCGGCCGCCTGAGCGACGGATCGCTCCTCCTGCGCAAGGGGCGACGCGACTATCGGATGCTGCGAGCGGGCTGAGCCCCTCGCCTATACTCAGCGCATGTCTGGTCACTCAAAATGGTCAACGATCAAGCGCGCCAAGGGTGCGACTGACGCAAAGCGTGCTGCGCAGTTTACGAAGGTCTCTCGCGAGATCACAATTGCTGCACGCATTGGTGGGCCCGATGCAGCCTCCAACCC
>DMUR01000086.1:18089-29300 GCA_003476885.1 Chloroflexota bacterium | reverse complement strand
AATCGAAATCGCACCGCCTCTGAGGTCCGCAGTCTCTTCACGAAGGCGGGCGGTTCACTTGCGAGCAGCGGGGCAGTAGCCTGGCAGTTCGAAGCGCGCGGCATCATTGAGTGCGGCGGCGATTTCGCAAAGGTTGGCGAGGCCGCGATTGAGGCTGGCGCGGACGATGTTGACGAGGCAGGCGGGAGTGTCTTTGTGTACGCAGATCCATCGGCACTTGAGAGCGTTCGCTCCGGTCTCGAAGGCGCTGGGGTGAGTGTGAAGTCTGCCGAAGCGAGCATCGTGGCGAAATCCACGATTGACGTGAACGCCGATGACGCACGAAAGAACATGAAGCTGATCGATGCGCTCGAAGAGTTGGATGATGTCCAGCGAGTTACTGCAAACTTTGAGCTCTCATCAGAGCTTTTTGCTGAGCTGACGCGATGAGCCTGCGGGTCCTCGGCTTGGACCCTGGCACCGCAACCTTCGGATGGGGGATGGTGGAGAGTGGCGGAGAGCGGCCACGCTACCTTGCGCATGGGATCATCACCACCGCACCAAGCCAGTCGCTCGGGGAGCGCCTCCTGCAAATCAGGACGGAGCTCACGCAGATCGCTCGGAGTGAGCGCCCAGACCGGATTGCGATTGAGCGCCTCTTCACGCAAGGGAATCTTCAATCTGCGGTCGCAGTTGCCGCCGCGCGCGGACTGGCGCTGATGATTGCGGCTGAACTGCTCGTTGAAGTGGTGGAGGCAACCCCTTCGGAAATGAAGCGCGCGATCGCTGGTGATGGGCGTGCCACGAAGAGCGGCGTGATTCGTGCGGTGACGCAGTTGCTCAATATCGCTGGAACGCCACTCGCTGATGACGCCGCCGACGCGCTCGGCCTCGCAATCTGGGGTGGCGGTGCCGCCCGCATGCAGCAACTCGCCGGTTCCGCCCGACTCGATCGTTCGGCGTCTTCTGGTGCCTCCCAAGAGAGCGGATTCGATCGCGCAGTGCGCAGGGCACTCCGTGGAGAGCGGAGGTAGTCGTGTACGCCTTCGTTGCTGGGAGTGTGCGCTGGACTGAAGATGACGCCGTGGTGATCGTGAGTGGCGGACTTGGCCTCCGTATCCGCGTCCTTCCTGGTCTCCTCTCCACACTTCGTGAAGGTGCCACCGTGGAGCTCTATCTGCATCACATCGTGCGGGAGGACCAGGAGTCGCTGGTTGGGTTTACAAGCCGTGACCAAGAGCGCTTGTTTGCAACGCTGCTCGATGTGAGTGGGGTTGGCCCAAAGGTTGCGCTTGCCCTCCTCGACACCCACGGAGCCGAGAGGCTGCGCCGTGCGCTGGTGGATGGTGACGAGAAACTGCTCGCAACCGCCCCTGGAGTTGGTCGTCGCCTTGCCGCTCGTATCATCGTGGAGCTCGCTGACCGAATCGCGCGCGACGCAGCGGGGGACGGTACGCAGAAGGCGGGCGAGAAGGGGCGTGACGGAGGTGATCTTGCCGCGGCACTTCGTAGTCTCGGATTCCCGCCGCGCGATGCGCGTGAGCTCGCTGCTACGGTGGATGAGGACGCCGCGATGCGCGGTCAGCCGCTTGATGTGCGGCTGCGCGCCGCGCTCCGTGAGCGGGCATAGGCGGGCAGGGGGTGCGTGGTGACTGAGCCAGCGATCAACGATGCTGAGGAGCGAAGTCTTGAAGTTTCGCTACGCCCCGCCTCGCTCGGGGAGTACATCGGTCAGGGCGAAGCGAAACGTTCGCTGACAACGCTGCTTCAGGCTGCGCGTGAGCGCGGCGAGGCGGCCGATCACCTGCTACTGCATGGCCCACCCGGACTTGGGAAGACCACACTCGCTGCGATCGTTGCGCACGAGCTTGGCGTCCAGATTCGCTTCACCTCAGGAACGGCGATTGACCATGGCGGAGATCTCGCCGCAATCCTGACGAACCTTGCGCCACGACAAGTGCTCTTTATTGATGAGATTCACCGCCTCGGACGCGCCGTGGAAGAGGTCCTATATCCAGCCATGGAAGATCGTTCCATTGACATCGTGATTGGGAAGGGACCCTCTGCGCAGCCGCTGCGCCTTGAGGTGCCGCCCTTCACGTTGATCGGAGCAACCACGCGCATCGGGATGCTCTCTGCGCCACTCCGCGATCGTTTCGGTGCATCGCAGCGCCTCGACTTCTATACGGACGGCGAGCTCACCGAAATCGTGCAACGTTCGGCTGGGATCCTTGGCGTCAGCATCACGGAAGATGCGGCCGCACTGATTGCAGCGCGAAGCCGCGGGACGCCACGGATTGCAAATCGTCTCCTTCGTCGCGTACGTGATGAGGTTCAGGTGGCCGGCTCCACAGAGATCACGAAGGATCGAGCCGCCACGGCGCTTGCCGGACTTCAGATTGATGACGCTGGGCTCGACGCAACGGATCGAAAGCTGTTGCAAGTGATGCTCGACAAGTTTGACGGTGGCCCAGTAGGCGTTGCGGCGATGGCGGCGCTCCTTGGGGAGTCGCCGGACACGCTTGAGGATGTCTTTGAGCCATACCTGCTCCGCATTGGCTTCCTTGACCGCACGCCGCAGGGCCGTGTGGTCACCGAGCGCGGTCGCGCACATCTCGGTCGTAGCAGTGCTTCGCTTTGGAGTGGGAGCTGAGCGAGAGCGCGCGGCTCGCCGCACTCTCTGATCCGTCAACGCTTCCAGCGCGCGCAGCACGCTCGCTTCGCTTTACTGTTACGGCGACGGATCCGGATTCACGTGCTCGCGCCGGTACGCTGACGCTTCCGCACGGCTCTGTTGAGACGCCAGATTTCATGCCCGTCGGGACGAATGCCACCGTGAAGTCGCTCGACCCAGATGACCTGCACGCGATCGGCGCACAGATCATCTTGGCGAACACGTACCACCTCTATCTGCGACCGGGTCACGAGCGGATTCAGCGCCTTGGTGGCCTGAACAAGTTTGCCTCCTGGAGCAAGCCAATGCTGACTGACTCGGGTGGCTTTCAGGTGGTTTCGCTCGGGCCGCTGATGCGAATCCGTGAAACGGGGGCACGCTTTCATAGTCACCTAGATGGGAGCGAGCACCTCTTTACCCCTGAGCGATCCGTGGAAATCCAGGAGGCCCTCGGTCCAGATATCGCAGTGGCGTTTGATCAGCCAGTCATGCCAGGCTCAACCGAACGCCGCGATGTCCTGCGCGCCATGCAGCGGACTCATCGCTGGGCAGTTCGCTCTCTGCGAGCGCACTCGCGGGGCGACCAGGCGCTCTTTGGCATTGCGCAAGGTGGTATTGATCCAGAGTTGCGGGCCGAGTCAGCCGCCTACATTCGTTCACTCCCTTTCGAAGGGATCAACCTCGGTGGACTTGCTGGCGATGAAACACCGGAGGAGCGCAACGCCGCAGTCGAGGCAACGATTGCCGAACTAGGTGGCGATCGCCGCGTGCGTTACCTGATGGGTCTCGGATCTCCGGTTGACTTGCTTGAAGCGGTGCTGCGCGGCGTCGACCTCTTCGACTCGGTCCTCCCAGCGCGGGTAGCGCGCAACGGCCAGGCCTGGGTCACTGGGGGTCGAATGAATCTCCGCAACGCCCGGCACTTAGATGAGGACCAGCCTCTGGACGCCGCCTGTGACTGCACGACCTGCCGCAGGTTCAGCCGTGCCTATCTGGCACACCTCTTCCGAGCGGAGGAGCTGCTCGGCTATCGCCTCCTCACGATCCACAACCTGCGCCATCTGAGTGCCTTCATGTGTGCCATTCGGTTGGCACTCCGCTCGGGTACACTCGCAGCCGAGCTGCCGCGGCTTCGCGCCGCGGCTGGGGGGCCGGGGACCCCCCGCTTAGGAGTCGGCGATGAGCCCTCCGAAGAGCCCGCTCGCGGCGCGATGCGTCCACGGTACGCCGAGGATGGCAGGCTTCGCGGAGTCAATCGACAGAGGGCAACAGCAAGAGAAGGCAGGGAATAGAGATGGCTGAGAAGAGCGAAAGCAAGAGCCCGAAGTCGGCGACGCCCGACAAGTCTGAAGCGAAAGTTGACGCCAAAGCGTCGACGGAGCGTAGCCGTGCGGTAGACGCCGCAATCCTCACGATTGAGAAGCAGTTCGGTCGCGGCGCGATCATGAAGCTTGGTTCGCGAGAGCGCCTTGAGGTTGACACCATTCCAACCGGTGCAATCTCGTTGGATCTTGCGCTCGGCGTAGGGGGCCTGCCACGTGGAAGGATCAGTGAGATCTTCGGACCTGAATCATCTGGTAAGACCACGATCTGCCAGCACATCATTGCTGAGGCACAGCGTCGCGGCGGCGTTGCCGCCTTCATTGACGTGGAGCATGCGCTTGACTCTGCCTATGCGGCGGCGACAGGCGTAAATGTTGATGAGCTCCTCGTTTCGCAGCCAGACACTGGCGAGCAGGCTCTGGAGATTGCCGAGACGCTGATCCGATCAGGCGGCGTGGATATCGTCGTGATCGACTCCGTGGCGGCACTCGTACCACGTGCGGAAATCGAAGGCGAGATGGGCGACTCGTTCGTTGGCATTCAAGCGCGCCTGATGAGTCAGGCGTTGCGAAAGCTCACTGGCGCAGTGGCGCGTTCAAACACAACGCTCCTCTTCACCAATCAGCTGCGTGAGAAGATCGGCGTAATGTACGGCAGTCCGGAGACCACCCCTGGTGGTCGCGCACTGAAGTTCTACGCGTCCGTTCGACTCGACATTCGTCGCATTGAGACCATCAAGACAGGCACCGAATCAGTTGGTTCTCGGGTGCGTGTGAAGGTGGTGAAGAATAAGGTTGCGGCTCCATTCCGCATTGCCGAGTTTGACATCATGTACGGCGAGGGGATCAGCATGGAGGGTGGCCTCCTTGACGTTGGTGTTGCGGGGGACATTGTCTCCAAGACCGGCGCATGGTTCAACTTCGGCGATGTCCGACTCGGTCAGGGACGCGAGCAGTCGAAGGACTTCCTCAAGGCGAACCCAGCAGTCGCTGCCGAGATTGATGCGAAGATTCGCGCCACGACCGCCACGCTTGACGTGCCGGTTGCACCTCCTGGCGACGGGGAGTAGTCGCGACGCGCGGTGAGACGCCGCAAAGATCCGGCGCTCATCAAGGAGCGCCATGCAGGAGCAGACGCCGCAGCGGTCTTAGAGGCCGCTGCACGTTCGCTTTCAGGGGCCCCCCGCAGTAAACGCTCTCTGGTTGAGCGGCTGATTACTGCTGGGTACCCTGAGGAACACGTGATCACCGCTACGGATCGGCTGGAAGCGGTTGGCATCATTGACGACGAACGTCTCGCGCGTTCGTTGGTTGAATCGCGCGACCGTTCTCGACAGCGTGGCGATCGTGCACTGGCGCAAGAGCTACGTCGACGCGGTGTCCCTGATGAGATTGCGGTCCGTGTGCTTGCAGAACGATCAGACGAAGCAGAAGGCGAGCCGCTCCGTGAAGGGGAGCAGACACCGCTCAGCGCCGAAGAGCGCGCCGCCTACGCGGCAGCTGCGAAGGTGCGCCTCCGTGGAGGCGATGCTCGTGCTGAAGTGCAGCGCGTGGCCCAGGCGCTTGCGCGGCGTGGGTTCCCGTCTGGGCTCTCCTGGCGCATCGCGCGTGAGCGGGTTGCTGGGGCGGGGGAGGGGAGTGTCCCCCTTCAGCCCCCTGAGGGGTTAGGCGAAGCGGATTGATCCACTCGTAGCCCCCTGGATGCCTTGCGGCAGCCCCCCCGAGGGGCTCCACGAGGCGTTTGACCGCGCTTTGCCAAAGCCGTAGCCTTCAGACCCCAGCCAGTTGGCTGGTCAAGTGACCTATTACCGCGCGTCAGCCCGCGGAGCACGGCTGACAAGAGGGACCAATGGAAGACTTTAGCGGGGCTATCCCCGTCGTTGCCGCCGTATTCGGCGTATTTCTCGGCGTTCTCATTCGTCAGTTCATCGCCGCGGCAGGGATCCGCGCGGCCACCGTTCGGGCCCGCAGCATCGTGGAGGAGTCGCGGCAGCAGCAGAGCGCACTGATCATCTCCGCCAAGGGGGAGATCTCCCGAATGCGCGTCGCAGCTGAGGACGGCCTTCGCCAAGAGCGAGAACAGATCACGGCTGAAACGGAGCGCTCGCGCCTACGGGAGGTGGCACTCGGGGAGCGAGAGGCATTCTTCGCTGAGCGCGAGGTTTCTATTGCGGAACGTGAACGCGGCCTCCTCGAAGAGGCGGCGAACCTTGATGCGGCACGAGCCTCTGTGAATGCGCGACTTGCTGAAGTGGCGGGACTTGACGCTGAAGCGGCACGCAAAGAGGTCCTCGTACGACTGACAGAAGAGGCGGAGACTGAGGCGCAGCGCCTGCGCGTAACC
Organism: Chloroflexota bacterium; assembly: GCA_003476885.1. GTDB lineage: Bacteria > Chloroflexota > Limnocylindria > Limnocylindrales > Limnocylindraceae > Limnocylindrus. The sequence goes on along the minus strand of DMUR01000086.1, from coordinate 22,981 downwards.
CTTGAGCGCCGAGCTTCCGAAGAGGCCGCAGATCGAGCGCGAGACATGATCTTGACGGCAATGCAGCGGGTCGCCGCGGATCACAGCACGGAGCATTCGGTGACGCACATCAAGCTCGCAAGCGAAGAGATGAAGGGGCGTCTGATCGGCCGCGAAGGGCGCAACATCCGCGCGCTAGAAGCCGCGACTGGCGTTGAGCTGCTCATTGATGAGACGCCGATGCAGGTGACGCTCTCCTCCTTCGATCCCGTGCGGCGCCAAGTTGCACGGGTCACCATTGAGCGCCTGATGCAAGACGGTCGAATCCACCCGGTGCGCATCGAAGAGGTTGTTGAGAAGGCGCAGGGCGAGGTGGATGCTACCGCACTCAAGAACGGCGAGGAGGCAGCGCTCGAAGTGGGCGTGACCGGAATCCCAACCGAACTCCTCCGCATCCTTGGGCGGCTGCAGTGGCGTACTTCGTACGGCCAAAATGTGTTGCTGCACTCGATTGAAACAGCACAGGTTGCAGGTGCGGTTGCAGGGGAGCTTGGCATGGATATTCGTGCGGCGAAAGTAGGCGGACTCCTGCACGACATTGGGAAGGCGCTTGATCACGAGATTGAAGGCACGCACGCAGCGATCGGCGCAGATCTTGCGCGTCGGCACGGAATGCCGGAAGGGATCGTCAATGCGATCGCTGCGCATCACCAGGAGGTTGAGTGCACCGCACGTGAGGCACCGATCGTGCAGGTTGCGGATGCGATCAGCGCGGCACGCCCTGGAGCGCGCGGCAATCAGGCCGAAGCACATCTACGTCGACTTGAGGATCTACAGAACATTGCGATGAGTTTCGAAGGCGTAGAGAAGGTGTATGCGGTTCAAGCGGGGCGAGAGGTTCGCATTCTCGTCCGACCAGACAGCGTGGATGACGATCGTGCGAGAGAGATTGCACGGGATGTGGTGAAGCGTATTGAGGAGCAGCTCTCGTACCCTGGGCAGATTCGTGTCACGGTGATTCGCGAGACGCGGGCGGTTGATTACGCCCGCTGAGCGGGCTACGCCCCTCCTCGCGGTTGCGGGCCCAACGGCGGTTGGGAAGAGCGCAGCCGTACTTGCACTCGCTGCGTTGCTTGAGCGAGATGGGGTTCGTACAGTGCTGATCTCCGCGGACTCGCGACAGGTGTTCCGAGGATTTGACATTGGGACGGACAAGCTACCTGCGGAGGTCCTTGCGGCACGACCACATGCTGGTATTGATGTTGCGGAGGCGGATCAGCCATTCACGCTGTATGACTGGCTCGCGATCGCGCGTGAGGCGGCGACCGGCACAACTGGTAGCGAAACGCCACAGATCGCGATCGCTGTGGGTGGCACCGGCCTCTATCATCGTGGACTCCTGCGTGGCTTCTTGACCGGTGGCGCGCGACCACATGATCCAGAGATTCGAGCACGGCTAGAGCGCGAACTAGCCGAGGAAGGGCGCGAGCACATTGAGGCGCAGCTCCGTGGGCTCAGCCCAGCGGCGGCAGATGCAGTTGCGAATGCGAGCCCGCGGCGAATCCTCCGCGCGCTTGAGATCGCCCAGTTGGGCGGTGATTCAATGGCAACAGAAGAGGAGCCGTGGTCAGGTCCGAACGCATATGTCCTTCTCGATGAGCCTGACCTTGCTGCGCACCGGACGAAGATCGCGGAGCGAGCGGCAGCACAGTTTGCTGGAGGTCTTGTTGCGGAAGCGAAGGCGCTCGCGGCACGACTCCCTGCGGGCACACCTGCGCTCTCGGGTATTGGGTATCGCGAGGCGCTGCAGTATCTCGCGGGCGATATCACCGAAGAGAAGGCGGTCACACACTCGTCAGGGCGAAGTTGGGCGTACGCGCGCCGACAGCGTACGTGGTACCGCGGAGAGCCAATCACGCACACGATTCACGCGGGTGCACTCCAAACTCCCGAAGAAGTTGCGGCAGCCCTTTACCCCATTGCGCGCAGCTTGATTGAACAGGGTGGCTAATAGGTGGGGGAGAAGAAGGTGCGACAAAGGCGAGCACCAATCTCGATTGCGCCGCCTGTAGAGCGTGCCTTCCTTATCGCCGTAGATACCGGCAAAGATGCTGGCTGGCCAGCGGTTGACAGTCTTGAAGAACTTGCCAGCCTCGCGCGCACCGCGGGGGCTGAGATTGTTGGTGCAGAGTGGCAGCAGCGGCGTCACGCAGACCCAGACACATACATTGGTGCGGGGAAGGCTCGTGAACTCCTCGCTGCGAAGGTTGAGACTGGATTCACGCTCCTGATCGCAGATGATGAACTCTCGCCGACCCAACAGCGCGGGCTAGAAGAGATCCTTGAAGTGAAGGTCATTGATCGCAGCCGCTTGATCCTTGACATCTTTGCGATGCATGCACGCACGCATGAGGGTCGTCTGCAAGTTGAACTTGCGCAGTTAGAGTATCAACTTCCGCGCCTTACACGACTCTGGACGCACCTTTCGCGTACTGGTGGTGGCATCGGCACGCGAGGACCCGGCGAATCACAACTTGAAACTGACAGACGGTTGATCCGTGATCGGATTGCTCTCATGAAGGCGCGCGTTGACCAGGTTCGACGCAGTCGAGAGACCGGCGCAAAGGCAAGGGCCGCGGGTGGGGTGCCTACTGTCGCAATTGTCGGGTACACCAATGCGGGTAAATCAACGCTGTTGAACAGCCTTGTGGGAAGCACGGAGGTGCTTGCGGAAGATAGGCTCTTTGCAACACTCGACCCAACCAGTCGACGGCTAAAACTACCGAGTGGGGCCCACGCCGTCCTCACTGACACCGTAGGCTTCATCCATAAGCTGCCACACCAGCTCGTCGATGCCTTCCGTGCAACGCTTGAAGAGGTAGAGCGCGCCGATCTGCTCCTTGAGGTCATTGACGCTTCGGATCGACACTGGGCAGAACACCGGGCCACCGTTCAGGAGGTCCTGGAAGAGTTGAACGTTGACGAGAAGTCGCGGATTGCGGTCGCCAACAAGTGCGATCGCCCGAATGCGGCGGCGCTCATTGAGGGAGCGATCAAGGTGGCGGCTGCAACAGGGGAGGGACTCCCAGAGCTCCGCGCCGAACTTGAGGCACTCCTACAGCGACAAGGGGTCGCGGTCGATCTCGAACTGCCATACGGGGTGGTTGGCGAGGTTGAGGCGCTCCGAGCCAAGACCGGTATTCAGGTTGCATATGAAGACGCGGCACTCCGCGTCACAGGGTTCGCCCCAGCTGAGGTTGCGAAGGCGTTGCAGGCGCTGAAGCGGCGGGCGATCGGACGAGTGCTGTAGCCGAGGTCGGTGGGTTCGCTGGCTTCATGGCTGCTCCCCCTAGTGCTTCCGATAATGATAGTTATGTGACGAAGATATGATGGGATTGAGCACGAACGGGACGGCAAACGCGTATCCTCTTCCCCATGCGGATCGAATTCATCGCTCAAGCTGGCGTGAAGATCCATACCGCGCACGGCTCAATCCTCTGTGACCCGTGGTTCAATCCGGCGTACTACGCAGGGTGGTTCCCATACCCGCGAAACGACGGCCTCGATCATGCAGCGCTTGGCGCGACCGACTACCTCTACATCAGCCATCTCCACCGAGACCATTTTGACCCTGAGTGGCTCGCTCGCTGGTGCAACAAGGATGCCACCGTCATTCTCCCGGCCTACCCGCTCCCTGAGCTTAGGGAGGCGCTGGTGGGCCTCGGGTTCCATTCCTTCGTAGAGACCGCATCTGGGGTTCCGGTGCACCACAGAGGCCTGACCATCGTGGTCGAGGCGCTCACGGCGCCTACGGACGGCCCGATTGGTGATTCAGCCTTACTCGTGGATGACGGGAGAGAGCGCGTTCTGAACCTGAATGACAGCCGCCCCATTGACCCCGATCGCCTCTTGGTCCAGGGGGCTATCGACATCTGCCTCCTTCAGTTCAGCGGGGCGATCTGGTATCCAATGGTCTACGAGCTCCCCGAACGCGCCAAACAGGCGTTCGCGAAGAAGAAGCGTGCCGCTCAGTTCGCACGAGCGGCGCGATACGTAGAGATCATCGGCCCACGGGTCGTTATCCCTTCCGCTGGGCCTCCGTGCTTCCTTGACGAGGACCTCTTCCGCTGGAACGACGTCTCCAATGCGGACGACTCCATCTTCCCTGACCAACGCTTGATGGTCGAGCATCTTGAGCGTGCGGGCCAAGCTGCAGTACTGATGCTCCCTGGCAGTTCCGGCGAGTTTGACTCGTCCGGACGCTTCTCTGTGGAGCATCTTCATGGTGAAGCGTCCGTGCAAGATGTCTTTGCGGACAAAGAAGCGTATTTGCGCACGTACGCGAAGGAAGTCGCCCCACGGATCGCTGCAGAAAAAGCCTCTTGGGTCGGTCCGCGTACCGATCTCGTTTCGGAGCTGAAAGCGTGGTTTGAGCCGCTCATGGCACTCGGCCCTCGAGTCTGTGATGGGATCGGAGCCGCTGTGCGCATTGAAACTGACGATGAGAGCGTGCTCCTCGACTTCCCGGAGCGCGAGGTGCGTGCTGACGATGGGCGTGAGGTTGACTTCCGCTTCACGATCCCCCGCCTCCTGCTGGATCACCTCATTCGAACGCGTACGGATGATTGGGTCAACTCGCTCTTCCTTTCGCTGCGGTTCAGTGCCTGGCGGCGCGGCGCATACAACGACTACATCTACACGTGGTTCAAGTGCCTCTCCGTGCCACGGATCCAGTACGCGGAGGGGTTCTACGCGGAGAATGGCCCCACAGAGGGGACCTTCGAGGTCGGTGGCTGGCAGGTGCAGCGCCGCTGCCCACACATGAAGGCGGACCTCACACGATTCGGCACGGAGGACGGTGAGACGTTCACCTGCAGCATTCACGGCTGGCAGTGGGACCTTGCCACGGGGCG
>DMUR01000086.1:13586-18023 GCA_003476885.1 Chloroflexota bacterium | reverse complement strand
CGCGCAAGAGCACGCAGCTCGTCTTGCCGGTAGCGAGCCACGGAAGCCTGATCAGTACGCAGGCGGCCCTGAAGGAAGCTAGCGGCCCTCGAGAGCCTTCGCGAGGCGGGTGGCGAGCTCGGTCGAGCGCCCACCCCCCATCACAAGCACGACAGCACCAGCAGGAAGCGTGTCAGCAATCCGGTCAGCGGTAGCTTCAACGGACCCGGGAGCCTCTGCTGGTACGCCGCGGCGGTTAATCGCCCGAGCGAGCGCCGCAGAACTTGTGATTGAGAGATCCGTATCGCGGACCGCAAAGATGTCGGCAACGAATACGCGATCTGCAGCGGCACACGAGTGTGCGATCGGTTCGAGGAGGGCTGCGGTGCGGTGGTACGTCAGCGGTTCAATCGCGAGCACGAGCGGGCGACCTGGGTAGCGAAGTCGAACGGTTGAGATTGTCGCGTCGATGGCGGTGGGATGGTGCCCGTAGTCGTCCAGGATCGTAATCCCACCACGCTCATAGCGCACCTCCATCCGCCGACCGACCCCAGGGAAGGTCGCAAGGGCACTGCGGATCCCTTCTGGGCTCCCTCCGGTTGATGCCGCAAGCAGCGCGACCCCCAGCGCATTCGCAGCGTTGTGAGCCCCTAGGAGACCGATCGGAAGCTCGAGGCTGAGCAACCCTCTTGCAGCTGGCGCGAGGCGCTCTGCACCTGCGCTCAAGGTGAGGTTTCGAAGGGCGACCCTCCCCTCCCCAGACTCAACGAGTTCAGCGGTAACGTCAGCGTGGTCGGCGGCGCCTGTCTCTGCGTGTCTGTGTGAACGGACAACGTACGTGAGGAGATTCCCGTGGTCGCGACCGCGGAGCGCAGCTGCAACCTCGGATCCACCGAGGTCGGCAACATTCACGACGAGGGGTCCACGCTCAAGAATCGGAGTCGCCCAGCCAAGGAAGGTACGAACGACGGCGGCGCGATCGGCAAAAATGTCTGGGTGGTCCCAATCAGCGTTGAGGATGAGGGCTCCATCAGCCAGGTACGGGTCGAAATTGCCGCCGTATTCGTCCGCTTCCACAATGAAGCCAGGCTCGGTGCCGAGATGAATGGGTGCCCCTGCAGGGCTCCCCTCCCCTTCTGCGAGGGGGCCGCCGACGAAGGCGGATGGATCACGCCCAGAGGCTCGGAGCGCGGCGAGGAGCCATCCGGTGGACGTGGTCTTCCCATGCGTCCCAGCGACTCCCAGAAGGGCGCCACCGCGCGTGGCGGCGGCATCTGCGATCACCTGCTGAACGGAAACGATCGCAAGGCCCGCCTCCCGTGCTGCCTCGAGCTGAGGGTGGTCCGGTTGCGTGCTCGTGATCGCCTTTGATGCCGCCACGATGTTCGCACTGTGGACCGCGTCGAGATCCCCTTCAGCGCAGATCTTGACCCCTGCCGCCGTGAGCATCCGCGCCGTGTCAGGTGAGAGCTCACGGTCGTACCCAGTGACCTGAACGCCAAGGGCGGCGGCATGGAGGGCGGCGGCTGTTGCAGCCGTCCCCCCGACGCCAACCACATGAAGTCGGAGCGGGAGGGAGAGCGGAGCGCCTCGCCGAGCGGGGGCCAGTCCCGCGCCGATCTCGTCGATCCGGCGAGTCACCAGGTCACCTCAGCGGTAGTTTTCGAACTGGAGGGGCCGATCGACCTCCATGGCGCGCAAGTAGTCAATCACCGCCTGGAGTTCGTCGCGTGATTTCCCTGTCACACGGACAGCCTCACCCTGAATCTGTGTCTTTACCTTCGGGAAGGTGTCGCGAATCGCCTTGGTGATCTTCTTTGCCGTCGGGTCATCTAGCCCACTGCGAAGTTTCACGTGAATCCGAAGTGTCTCGCTCCCCGCAGCCTCTGGTTTCCCCCAGCCGAAGGTACGCAGGTCGATCCCCCGCTTCACCGCCTTCGATTCAAGGATGTCGCGGAGCGCCTTCAGGCGCAACTCGCCATCGACTCTGATGACCAGCTCTTCCTTCTCCTCTTCGATCTCGGCCGTTGCACCACGGAAGTCGTATCGCGTGGCCACTTCACGTCGCGTCTGATCAAGCGCATTCTTCATCTCCTGACGGTCAAAATCAGAGACCACATCAAACGAGTTGTCTGCTGGCATCGTTACCTCCTACTTTCGGGTTGAGCCGAGGACGCGTCCGTCGCTTCGGAAACTCCAGCTCTCAGGGATCCCTGCCGCCCCTAGCGCATCAAGCATACGGCCGTTGAGCGTGACAGCGGCGCCACGTGGGTTTCCGAAGCGGATGTCAATTGCGGTGTCCCCTCTGAGGGTGCGACTCTCGCCGTCGCGGAGCGTGATCCCCGTAGGTCCAACGGTCGAATCAATCGCACCATCGGTCCAGACACGAATCCACGTCCCGCTCCCACTCCCGCTCACGGTGACCGTCACGCCTGCAAAGACAACCTCCACTTCACGAAGCACCTCGCTTACCGTCCCATTCGGACCAGTTGCCTGGAACCTGATGCTCCAGGAGCCTGCCGGAAGTGAGAGATCACCCTGGATTGCGCCGCTGCTGTTGGCGGTGAAAGTCGCCACGACCTCTTCGCCACTTGCATCGGTGGCGGCGACGCTCACGATCGAGTTCGGATCGGACGTCAGGGCCACTGGGACGGCACCGCCACTCACGCGCAGCCCTGCCGTAGGGCTCGTTAAATCGAGGCGAGGAGCATCGCTGACCGGAAGATTGACGATGAACACGCGACGCACTGCTCCTCCGCTTGAGGAGCCCGTAGCGGGGTCGAGAGCGCTGATGTCAACTTCGTTGCGCCCTCCCCCAAGAGGAACCTCAACGCTCCAAATCCCCGAAGCATCGGCTTCGGTGGTTACCGAGTCGCCCACCCCACTCTCAATCAAAATAATCGTCCCTGCGCCAGCAGTTCCTTGGATCACCGCCACTCGTGTCTCGGCAGAGAGGGTCAGCACCTCTTCGGCTGGGATCACCACACTGAGACCCGGAGGGCTGGCGAATCTAATCAACTGAATCACAAGAAATGCAGTTGCCGCGAGAACACCGAGGCCAACGATCCCGAGTCCGAAGAGGCCCCGCAGAGCTGCGCGCAGTCCGTTCGACGCCGCGCCTCCCTCCCTCACTCCTCCCCACGTGGAAGACACTGGTTCGCTTGTTGCATTCGCTGGCATCTCGCCGCCCCATGCGGCTGAGACCGCTGCGGGATCAAGCCCAAGGTGGCGCGCATACGTTCGGAGGAGCCCGAGGAGGTAGACGCGCTCTGGCAGTGCCGCATGATCCTCGCGCTCCATCGCGGCTAGGATGACCGGGCGGATCCGTAGCTCGGCTGCAACCGCATCGAAGGTCAGTCCGCGCGCTTCGCGCGCATCGCGAAGTCTCGCGCCAATACCAGGCGTCACACTTGGTGGGAGGTCACTCGCCTCGTTCATTCGACTCACTATCTGCGGCACTCGCTGTACCGCCACCGCGGTGCACGACACGCGCATTCGATCCATCGAACGCGCCAATGTAGCCACCCGCCTCTAGCTGATCAACAATTCTGGCGGCTCTGGCATAGCCAATACGCAGTCGGCGCTGTAGAAGCGATGCGGAGGCACGGTCATGCTCCTGAATCACCGCCACCGCCTCATCAAAGAGCCGATCGCGATCACTGTCGTCTGCAGTGCCGGCTGAACCTCCACCCGTACTCGGGGCAGATTCAACGATCTCAAGCTGATAATCCGGGAGGCCCTGCGCTCGCCAGTGGTTCACGACCCCTTCAATCTCCTGGTCTGAAACGAACACGCCCTGGAGTCGAATCGGTTTCGGTGCATCGGAAGGCTGGAACAACATGTCGCCGCGTCCAATCAAGTCTTCAGCGCCAGGAGCATCGAGAACTGTGCGAGAGTCAATTTGGCTCGCCATTGAGAATGCAATTCTGCTCGGGATGTTCGCCTTAATGAGGCCTGTTACGACGTTAACTGAAGGTCGCTGAGTTGCGAGAACCAGGTGAATACCAGTCGCGCGCGCCTTCTGCGCGATGCGCACGATCGGCTCTTCGGTGCTGCGACCATCCTGCATCATCAGATCGGCGAGCTCGTCAATGATGACCACAATGAATGGGATGCGGTCGTTCGGGTCGACGCGGCCTTCGTTGTAGGCCGCAATGTTCCGAGCGCCCGCTTCGGCGAACAGTCGATATCGGTTTTCCATTTCCAGCACTGTCCATCGAAGTGCTGCGGATGCCTTCTCTGATTCGGTGATCACCGGAACAAGGAGATGCGGGAGTCCGTTGTATCCAGAAAGCTCAACGCGTTTTGGATCGATCAAGATGAGTCGCAACTCATCAGGTCGACAGCGGAAAAGGAGTGACGCGATTAGGGCGTTGACCATCACGCTCTTTCCTGAGCCAGTGGCGCCAGCGATCAGCAGATGCGGCATCTTGGTGAGATCTGTTGCTCGTGCTGCCC
>DMUR01000086.1:13390-13550 GCA_003476885.1 Chloroflexota bacterium | reverse complement strand
CCCCCGCCACATCACGGCCGAGCGCGAAGGTTAGCCCCTGGCTGGAGTCTGCAAACTCTACTTCCTCAAAAATGCTTTTCAGTCCAACAACATTACTGTCGCGGTTTGGGATCTCAATGCCAACAACGGAGCGTCCAGGGATTGGTGCTTCAATTCGAAT
>DMUR01000086.1:7162-13353 GCA_003476885.1 Chloroflexota bacterium | reverse complement strand
GATCGCGCAGAGAGCGCCATTGCGAGATCGTCAGCGAGTGCTTCGATCTTGCTTACTCGTACTGAAGCGTCTGGTTCCAGTTCATATTGGGTAACAACGGGCCCGGCGCTAATTCCCACAACTTGCGTCGCGATGCCGAAACTTGCAAGCTTTGACACGATGATCTGACTGTTCGTCTCATGATCCATCCCGGCTCCTGCACGGACCGGAGCGTGTGCTGTGAGGATTTCAGATCCAGGGAGCGTGTATTCGCGCGTTCCTGCGTTGGCTGAACGACTGCTCCCCTGGTCAGATCGCGCCGACAGGCCGTCGCGAACCGTTGATCCCGCAACTTTTGCCGGAGCGAACGTTGCTGAGAGCGGAGGCACAGGAGCAGGGACCGGGCGAGGGGCGTTCGAGCGTGTGGGTTCGTCAGCGAGGTGAGCGTCATCACCCGCTTCGCCCGCCTCTTGCGCTCGCGCTTGAAGATCAATAGATTCGTCGCTGTCCTCATTCTCGATCGTTGAGGCGGTCGCACGTGCCGCGTCGCGATCGCGCTGAGCCTGCTCGCGACGCTCCGCGAGCTCCTCTACTCCGCGGGCGATCACTTCAGCGCTGGCGAGCGCTCCCGCCTTTGCCCCGCCGAAGATTGTCGTGAAGATCCTGCGAACCGTGGACTCAGCGAGGATCAGACAGATAGCAATGAGCAGTGCGCTCCACGCGGCAAGGCCGCCGATAGGTGAGAGGAGACTCGCGACACCTCCACCGGCGATCGCTCCAATGATGCCGCCTCGACCGGGGAGGAGGATCTCAACGATTGCCAAGAGTGCCGGAAGCGCGGCGATGGCAAGGAGTGCGCGGAGGGCATCACGAGCAGACTTCTCACCGCTGCGTTCATACCAGACACCGAATGCAATCAGCGCGGGTGGAAGCATCCATCGGCCAGCCCCGAACCACGGAGCAAGAACGTCACGCAGTGCGTCAGCGAGGAGTCCGCGCCCTGGGAGGATCAGCCCAACCGCAAGCACCACGCCAGTCACTGCAAACGCCAAGAAGACGAGCGTGCGTGCCGCTGCGCCGCTGATCACTCTGCCGCCGCTGGTTCGAGTGCGGCGTCCGTTCCGTGCCACGTTAGACCTCGACGACGACCGGCACCACGAGTGGTCGTCGCCTCGTCTCTCGGCTCAAGAATCTAGAAACTGCTTCGCTAAGCTGCGCCTTGATCAGCCCTGTCTCTGCACTGCGATCACTCTTATGCTGGATCGCCTTCAGCGCGATGCTGATCGTTGCCTCAACGAGCTTATTGTCCTCATCACCGTTTAGGAAACCTCGTGTAACGAGCACTGGGCGCCCGACTGGTTTTCCCGACTGCGCATCAACCGTCGCGAATATCACAACAATCCCGTCATCGGCGAGGGTGCGTCGGTCCCGAAGCACGATCTCGCTAATCTCGCCAACCGAGGACCCGTCAACGAAGACAGCACCGTGAGCAACAGGCGTCGTACGACGTGCGCTCCCGTCCGCAAAGAATTCAATCGGCGTGCCATTGTCAATGATGAAGACGTTTGACGCACTGACACCCATCTGCGTGGCGAGCCGACCGTGCGCCACCTGCATCCGCATCTCTCCGTGCATTGGCACGAAGTGTCGCGGCTTTGTCAGCGCAAGCATCATCTTGAGCTCTTCCTGCGACGCATGTCCGGAGACGTGCACTTGGGCGATCGAGTGATAGATCACGTTTGCACCAGACTTGAAGAGATTGTCAATCGTTCTCCCAACCGCCTCTTCATTCCCAGGGATTGGCGAGGCCGACACGATCACCGTATCGCCGTTCTGAATCTCTACGTTGCGATGTTCCCCGTTGGCCATCTTTGCGAGGCCCGCCATCGGTTCGCCTTGCGCGCCTGTGGTTGCAATGACGAGCGGCTCCTTACTCCTCCGGCCAATCTCCTCTTTCGCGATCAGCGGGGTTGGGAAGGTGAGATATCCAAGATCTCGCGCGATCTTTACGTTCTGCTCCATGGATCGCCCAACAACCGCGACCTTGCGTCGGAACTCCCCTGCCGCATCAAGGACCTGCTGAATCCGCGCAATATTTGAGGCAAAGGTCGCCACGATCACACGACCGGGCGCATCGCTGATGATTGACTTGAATGCTTGGCCAACGACCTGTTCGCTTGGCGTATAGCCTGGTGCTTCCGCACGGGTGCTGTCGGAGACAAGTGCCAAAACGCCCTGTGCGCCGAGTCGAGCAAGGATTGCGAAGTCGGCCGCCTTCCCGTCGGCTGGCGTCTGATCAAACTTAAAGTCACCCGTGTGCACAACAGTCCCTACTGGCGTATGGATCGCATACCCCATTGCATCAGGGATTGAGTGCCCTACGCGGAACGGCTCAATCACGAACGGCCCAATCTCAATCTGATCACCCGGGTCAAGGGGGCGGAGTGGATTTGCGGTGACCTTGTACTCCTTGAGCTTGTTGGCGAGAAGTCCTCGCGCAAGCGTGCTCGCGTACACGGGCACTCCTGGCAACTCAGGGAGAATGTGCGGCAGCGCGCCAACATGGTCTTCATGTCCGTGCGTGATGAGAACCGCCTTGACCGCACTCTTTCGCTCGCGCAGGTAGGTGATGTCCGGAATGATGATGTCTACGCCGAGCGTGGTCTCGTCAGGGAATGCGAGACCGCAGTCGACCAGGATGATCGTCTCCTGGTACTCGTAGAGGTAGAGGTTTTTTCCGATCTCCCCCATTCCGCCAAGGGGGATGAGTCGGAGTGGTGGCCCGCTTGGAGCCGCGCGGTCCGGACGCTGTCCTTGCGCAGGGCGTTGACCCGTTGGCCGTGCCGGCGCAGCTGGTCGAGGCTGCGGCCGCCCCTGCTGGCGCCCCTGCGGACGTGCGGGAGGGCGCTGCCCCGAAGTTCCGGAGCCACGCTGTCTCATTCGGCCTCACTTTCAAAGAGGCGGAGCTGTGCCCGCTCCGCAGTAGGTTCTTGCTGCAACAGCCTAGCCTCCCCCGCTCCTCCGCGAGCGGAGGCCCACCGAACCCGTGCCGCAGGGAGTTCTCGGACCAGCGCACCCATATCCCGCTCGAGCGTTGGGCGCAGCGCGCCGTTGTGAAGCGCCGCAGCGGGGTGGTAGAGCGGGAAGAGGGTCGCGCCGAGCGGAAGCCCCACCCCGCCCTCCAGCGGGTTCCCGTGGACTGCGGAGATCTTCGCGTCAGGGGCGAAGGCGCGGAGGGCGTGACGGCCGAGCGGAGCAACCATCACGGGGTTCAAAAGAGCGAGCTGCCGCTCCAGGAATGGCGCACAGGCGGCGATCTCCTCGGGTGCTGGGTCACGGTTCTCAGGTGGGCGGCACTTCACCACATTGAGTACGAATACATCCTCTCGCGTACGCCCAGTGAGCCCGAGGAGGAGATCGAGAAGCTTTCCGGCTGCCCCAACGAACGGTCGACCGACTGCATCTTCGCTCGCACCAGGAGCCTCTCCGACAAAGAGCAACTCGGCGCTCGCGCTCCCCTCGCCTGGGACGCTGCGAGTTCGCGATGAACCGAGGGGGCAGGCCCGACAGGATTCAATCTCGTGCGCGAGCGTGGCGAGCGCCACCGCTCGCCCTTCAGGCACGCGGCGCGCTTCCCCAGAGCAGCTGGCGCTGAATCAGCAGCTCGGCGATTTGTACCGCATTCGTCGCAGCACCTTTGCGGACATTGTCGCTCACGACCCAGAATGCGAGTCCGTGTTCAACGCTTGCATCCACGCGCACGCGGCCAACAAAGATGCCGTCGCTACCGGATGAGGTTGCTGCGAGAGGGTATGTGTGCGTTGCTGGATCGTCCTGTACAAAGACGCCATCTGTCTGTGCAAAGACTGTCCTTGCACGGACAGGTGAAATCGCTCGCTCAAGTTCAACATGCACAGCCTCCGAATGACTGACCTCAACGGGGATACGCACTGCCGTCGCACTGATGCGCAGGTTTGGAAGGCTTAGGATCTTGCGGCTCTCGAGTACAACTTTCTGCTCCTCTTTCGTTGACCCATCTTCCAGGAAGACATCAATCGCGGGAATTGGGCTGAGGACAACGGCGTGCGGATAAATGGTTGAGGACGGTTGCTTCCCTGCCACCACGGCGGCACGCTGCTGGGCAAGATCGTCAACGGCCTCCGCTCCAGCACCGGAGACTGCTTGATATGTTGCGACCACTACACGTCGGAGGCCCGCCTCTTCCTGCAACGCCTTTAGAAGGGGCGCGAGCTGCATCGTTGAGCAGTTTGGGTTGGCAATGATTCCGTGGTGTCCACTGAGTGCATCGGGGTTCACCTGCGAGACGACAAGCGGCACCGTCGGGTCCATGCGCCAGGCGCTTGAGTTGTCTACGACCGCACACCCACGTGCCGCCGCTTCAGGGGCGAGCTTCAGGCTCACGTCGGCCCCTGCGCTAAAGAGCGCAATGTCGACGCCAACAAAAGCATCCGGAGTCGCTTCTTGTACTGGAACCTGTGCTCCACGGAAAGAGACGCTCCTCCCTCCTGCAGACGCTGCCAACGGCAGAAGCGTTCGAACGGGGAAGTTTCGCTCCTCAAGGACGCTGATCATGGTGCGGCCAACAAGGCCGGTCGCGCCAACGACGGCAACGACATACCCGTCGCTCCCCGTGCCGGCTCCTTGCGCTGCGCTGCTATTCATGCCGCGAGTATAACGAACGACCCGCCGCTCTGGCGACGGGTCGTTCGAACGGAAACGTGATTGGGGCTGGCCCCACGAAGGTTATTCGCGTGGCGCAGCCTTGTGGCGCTGCATGGCCGCTCGTCGGGAGAGGTTTACACGACCCTGTCGATCGACCTCCATGACGACCACCATGATCTCATCGCCAACAGCAACTTCGTCTTCAACCGTATTGACTCGGTAGTCAGCGAGTTCGCCGATGCGAACGAGCCCTTCCTTGCCAGGGAGGATTTCAACGAAGCAGCCGAAGCCCATGATGCGGGTCACCTTACCCATGTACAGGGTGCCCACCTCAACCTCCTTGGTGATGCCGTTGATGGCATCGAGTGCACGCTTGGTGCGCTCTGGGTCGCTCGAGGCAATCTGCACGGTTCCATCATCTTCGACATTGATGTTGACCTGGAAATCATCCTGCAGCTTGCGGATCACTGCCCCGCCCTTGCCGATGATGTCGCGGATCTTCTCAGGGTTGATCTTGATGGTGGTGATTCGTGGCGCGAAGTCTGAAAGCTCAGGTCGCGCGGTAGAGATCACCGCATCCATCTTGTCGAGGATCTCGAGTCGCGCTGCAAGCGCATCCTTGAGACCGGTTCGAATGATCGCTCCCGTGATGCCCTGCACCTTGATGTCCATCTGAAGCGCCGAGATTCCCTCGCGGGTTCCCGTCACCTTGAAGTCCATGTCGCCGAACGCGTCTTCCTTGCCGAGAATGTCGGTAAGGACAACGAACTCGCCGCCTGGCTCTGACATCAGGCCCATTGCTGCACCAGCAACAGCGGCCTTGATCGGTACGCCCGCATCAAGCAGCGCCAAGCTCGAGCCACACGTGGAGGCCATCGAGGTGGAGCCATTTGAGGTTACGCACTCTGAGACAACGCGAATTGTGTATGGGAACTCTTCCGCGGATGGAAGGACTGGGAGGAGCGCTCGCTCAGCGAGTGCACCGTGTCCAATCTCTCGGCGCCCAGGACCGCGCATCGGCTTGTTCTCGCCAGTGCTGTACGGCGGCATGTTGTAGTGATGCAGATAACGCTTCGTCGCAACCGGCGAGATCGTATCCAGGCGCTGGGCCTGGGCGATCGGGCCGAGTGTTGCAATGCTGAGCGCCTGCGTCTCGCCGCGCGTGAAGAGCCCCGTGCCGTGGGCACGTGGCAGGAGTCCAACCTCAACGGTGATCGGGCGGATCTGATCCACTTTTCGGCCGTCAATGCGAATCCCCTCCTTCATTGTGAGTGCGCGACCGGTCTTCTTATGCATGTAGCCGAAGAGGTTCTTCCCGAGGCGCGCCTTGCGACGTGCCGCTTCGAGAAGCGCCTTCGGTTCACCCTTCCCGCTACGGGCCGCACGGATCGAGTCGCTGATCCCCTCCTTGAGGGTGGCGAGTCGCTCTGGGAGCTCTGCGGCGAGGAGGAGGAGTAGCTCTGCAGTTGCCTCTGCATCGGTCCCTGCGCGGTGCGTTGGGGCCGTCGCTACGCCGTAGATGCGCGCCA
>DMUR01000086.1:0-7046 GCA_003476885.1 Chloroflexota bacterium | reverse complement strand
AAGCTGCGGCCCTTGCCGAGCGCCTCGTCAAGGAATGAGACATCGAAGCCAAGGTTATGCCCAACAAGGATCGCTCCCTTTGCGAAGTCGGCAAACTTCTCCGCCGCCTCCTTTGGCGCGATCCCCTTCTTCAGGTCAGCAGTGGTGATGCCGTGCATCTGCGCGCCGACGATAGGGTTCCCCGCGTTGACGAGCGTGCTCCAACGGTCGGTGATCTTGCCGCCCTTGATCTTCACGGCAGCAACCTCAACGAGATCCGAAAGCTTCGAATCCAGTCCGGTGGTCTCCGTATCAACCACGACGAATGTACCGCCGTTTGCAGCGGCCTCTGCGAAGGTGAGGACACTATCTACGCCAGGCTCAATGTATGGAACGCGCTTCGCCTTCCCTACCCTTGCGCGGAGCTGCTCCTGAAGGGAGATCAGTGCCTTGATGGCATCGTGACCGAACTCAATCGCCTCGGCCATTTTCGCTTCGTTGATTAGATTTGCACCAGCCTCGACCATCATGATCGCGTCGGCTGTGCCGGAGACCACCAGGTCAAGATCGCTCGTCTCGAGCTGTTCAAAGGTTGGGTTCAAGATGAACTTGTCGTCGACAAGGCCAACGCGAACGGCACCAATTGGTCCAAGGAATGGAATCTCCGAGATCGTGAGCGCCGCTGATGCAGCGATCGTCCCGAGGATGTCCGGATCATTCTCCTGATCCGCGCTCAGTACCGTGATAACCACCTGGACGTCGTCCTTGTAGCCCTCAGGGAAGAGTGGTCGAATCGGTCGGTCGGTAAGTCGAGCAGAGAGCGTTGCGTTCTCTGAAGCCTTCCCTTCGCGCTTGATGTAGCCGCCAGGGATCTTCCCCGCCGCATACATGCGCTCTTCAAATTCAATCGTGAGTGGGAAGAAGTCGAGACCCGGTCGTGGGTCGCTTCGATTTGCGGTGCCGAGGACGACCGTGTCGCCGTAGCGAACCGTCACGGCGCCGCCTGCAAGGCGAGCCATTCGCCCCGTCTCAATGGTGAGTGTCTGGCCGCCAAACTCGGCGGATACGGTTGTGATTTCCATGTTGCTCCTCTTCAGGCCGCGCCCATATGGCGCCCGACCGATCTAGTTGCTCAGCGGTGCTGAGCGGGGGTTAGCGACGAAGGCCGAGCTTCTCGGTGAGTGCGGCGTGTCGGGCCACATCCTCGCGTCGTAGGAAAGTCAGCAGGCGACGTCGCTGGCCGACGAGCTTCAAGAGCCCCCGGCGCGAGTGATTGTCCTGCTTGAATGTCTGAAGGTGCCCAGTGAGCCCCTCAATGCGCTCCGTGAGGAGTGCGATTTGGACCTCGGCAGAGCCGGTGTCCTGAGCGTGTCGCCCATTTGCAGCGACGATCCGCTCGGTCGTTGTTCGATCTAGTGGCAAGGTCTCTCTCTCCTGTCTGGGGGGCTCCAAGGCCCACCCCATCTCAATTCACATCTCTTGGATGCACGAAGCGTAGCAATCAGCGCCCACTCCGTCCAGCGAGCCGCCTCAGCAGGGCTGCGCGCAGCCGCCCGCTCCCCTCAGGAAGTCGCTCAGTGGCAGTACGGTCAAGGCTAAGGGTCTGCTCCGCAGGGTCAAAGCGAGCGCGGGCTACCCGCCCCGTGAGGGGGAGGCGGCCAGAACGGTGCGCTGCCGCGCCGATCCGGATCTCGTACTCCCCTGCTGGCGGGAGGGCGAAGCCATCCCCTTCAACCTGCAGTTCGAGGCTGCCCGGGGAGCGCAGTGCCGTGATCGCATGCGGTCGGCCGAGTGCCCGGGCGGCCCCGGAGAGTTCCCCAGCCGCTATCGCTGCACGAATCGCCGTGCTCCGTATAGGGGCCCCCTCCGCGCGCGCCTCCGCAACAGGGTGTACCTGAATCCCGCGAGTAGCCCCCCAGGAGCGAATCCTCTCAAGGCGCCCCTCTCTGCCGCGCCCAAGCGCACTCTCTGGCGAGAGCACAATGCTCCGTGCCCCCGTTGCAGCGACCAGGCGAGCAAGGAAGGGCTCCCACTCTGTGTCGCGCATCTCTGCGTCAAACGGGAGGTCGCACCACTGCTCAACACCTGCAGATGCGAATCGCATCTCAAGCTCGATGGGATCAAGGAGCCGGAGCGGCGTAACACCGCGGAGGAGAAGATCGGGGTGCGGGTCAAATCCGATGTGGATTCGATGAAGCCCTGCAGACGCAGCGAGGCGCTCAGCAGCAGCCAGGATGCGCTGATGTCCTCGGTGTAAGCCATCAAAGATTCCAATCGTGAGAACGGCGCCATCCTCTCGCGCACCAGCGAGCGACGCACCCTCAAGCTCTTCCCATCCGAGAAGGCGTGATTCGCTCGCCACCTGGTTAAGGCTCACCCTGCCTCCACTGGATGCCGTCTCCCTGGTGGCGTTGCATTTGGGGTGATGAAGACGCGTTCCGGCTGCACGCCAGTGTCCGTGCGCCGCCCAAGAGCGGCAAGTTGGTCCGCAACCATCAGGCGAACTTGCTCACCTATTTGGATGCTCTCTACAGCGGCCCCACACAGTTGTGCCGAGATCGCAGCACCGTCGCGCAAGAGAAGCGTCGCCTCTTCGTTCAGATCAACGCGTGGAATAGTTTCGATGCCTGCATCGAGTGGCAGGAGCAACTCAGAGAGTCGTCCCGCAAGCGCCGCTTCAGCGATCGCCGACATTGGGTGTGCCTGCGCAACGTTGAACGGACCAGATCCGATCCGCCGCAGTGCAACCAGATGAGCACCACTCCCCACTGCTGCGCCAAGATCGCGTGCGATCGCACGAATATACGTCCCTGAGCTGACATCCAGCTGAGCACCCATTAGAGGTTCTTCAGGGTGACTCTCGTCCCATGACGTCACCTCAAAGCGGGTGATCTCAACGGTGCGGGGGGCAAGATTGACCACCTCTCCCGCGCGTGCACGTTCATAGGCACGCACGCCATCAGTGCGCTTCGCGGAGTGACTCGGGGGAACCTGTTCAAGCGCGCCGCGAAAGCGTGGCAGCAACTCTTCAACTTGATCACGCGTCGCTCGTGTCGTAGCGCCCGTAATCAGTTCGCCGTCGAGGTCGTCGGTCGTGGTTGCGCCGCCGAACGAGAATGTTGCCTCGTAGCGTTTCGCTCCTCCCTGATGCAGGGCGGCGAGGCGTGTTGCGCGTCCAAGGACGAGCACCAGAAGGCCGGTGGCAAACGGATCAAGTGTGCCGCCATGACCAATCCGCGGCTGACCTGCAATACGACGCACCTTCGCCACCACATCGTGACTCGTTGGGCCATTCGCCTTGTCAACGAGAAGAATGCCGTCAATGCCAGGGGTACTTGGACGTCGACGTGCCATTGCTAAGACTCGGTACCGCGCCCCGTACGAAGTGAGGTGACACCGCGAAGTACGGCTGCGACTGCATCATCAAGTGGGGCCGCAATACTCGCCCCGGCCGCACGCGCATGCCCACCACCTTGAAAGAGCGCGGCAATCTTGGTGGCATCGAGGCCCTGCTCCTTTGTCCTAATGGAGAGGCGCGTGGAATCAGCTCCCTCCTCTTTGAAGAAGAGTGCGACATCCGCTTCATTAATCTGAGCGAGTGTGTCAACGATCCCTTCGGTCTCCTCTGGCTGTGCGTTGGTCTGCTGCAGGTCTGAGTTCAAGACAGCGGCCCAAACTGTCAGTCCGTCATCTGAAGTTTCAATGCGATCGAGCACACGCGCGTGGAGACGCACCTGTGTCGCGGGCTTGGAGCGATAGAGGCGCCGGGAGATCTCACTGATTGGAGCCCCAGCCTCGAGGAGGAGACCCGCCACCTGCAGTGTCCGAGGGGTCGTGTTGCTGTGCTGGAAGGTTGCGGTGTCCATGATGATTCCTGCGGCGAGTGTGGCGGCGAGACGTCCCTCTTCGGCAGCGAGATCAGATCCAAGCGCAACGGCAATTAGCGTGATCATCTCGCATGTTGCTGCAGCCGTTGGGTCAATCCACTGCAGCGGTGAGGTGCTGCTGTTCGAGACGTGGTGATCAATGGTTGCTCGGGTCACACTGCTTGGCAGGGCCTCCATCAGCGCACCAGCACGTCCGGCACGACGCGCCTCGCCGCAGTCGACGAGGATCACTGCATCAGGAGTCCACTCTGGCGGCGAAGTGAGAACACGATCGATCGTTGGGATCACTTCATAGACCTTCGCGGGGGCGTCTGCACAGAAGACCGCAACCTCAGCTCCTCGCTGCGTAAGAATTGACTGGAGCCCTAGCGCTGCTCCGAGCGCATCTGCATCAGGTCGTTCATGTGGGATGACCCAGATCCGCTTTGCGCTTTGCAGCAGTTGCAACAGTTCGGCTGGCACAGCTGCGCTCGCCTCCGCGTGAAGAGCCGATGTTCGAGCAAGCAGCGTCATGAGGCCTCCCCTGTCGGTCGCGGTGCGCCGGGACTCGGGAGCGGAGCGAGATCGTCGAGCGGATCATCACCTCGTTCAATGCTTCCGAGTAGTTGCTGGATTCGGCTGCCACGCTCACCCGCAGCATCGAGCTCAAAGTGCAACGCTGGAACGCGCCGAATACGAAGGCCTTTTGAGATGACTGTGCGCAAGTATGGCGTCGCGCTTCGCAGTGCGGCCAGAGAGGAAGCACGTTGCTCCTCCGTACCGATCGTGCTGATGAACACTTTTGCGTGGCGTAGGTCGGGCGACGTTTCAACACCAACGACCGTTACAAAGCCCAAACGTGGATCGCTAATCGAACGAGAGATATGCGTGCTGATTTCTTCTCGGAGAAGTTCGTCCACGCGTGGCATCCGTTCCGTCATCAGAGCGTCCTACGAGTCGACTGCTCCCCAACGATCTCCAAGATGTCGCCCTCTTGGATAGTGATCGTTGGCCCGAGACCAATGCCACACTCTTGTCCCTCTTTCACTTCACGCACATCGTCGCGGAACCTTCGTAGCGACTCCACAACGTCTGTGGCTACAGCCGTTCCGCCACGCATCAGGCGAACCTTAGACCCACGCGTCACGCGTCCCTCGCGGACAACGCAACCCGCGATCACAAAGCCCTTTCCTGGGAAGAGCTGCTTCACCTCCGCGCGACCTTCAACGACTTCCGACTTCTCAGGGTCGAGCATCCCCTCAATTGCCGCCTTCATATCGTCGGCAAGTTCATAAATGATCTCGTAGAGCCTGACATCAACCTTTTCGGTGTCCGCCATGCGGCGGGCGCCCGGAGTGAGCGTCGTGGTGAAGCCGAGAACAATCGCGTCTGATGCAGATGCGAGGAGGATGTCGTTTTCGGTGATCTCACCGGCGGCCGACATGAGCACATTGATGCGAACCTCGTCGCTCTGCAGTTTCTCCAGCTGGTGCTCAATAGCGCCGAGTGAGCCGGCGACATCTGACTTCAAGATGACGCGGACCTCTTTCCCGGCCCCTGACTGGATGCGTCGGTAGAGCTCTTCCATGGTTGCCCTGCCGCCGCCGTCGCGGGCGGCTGTCGCTTCGTTCCTAGCGGTCTCAGCGAGGTCGCGTGCCTCTCGCTCATCGGCGGCGACTCGGAAGATGTCTCCGCTTGAGGGGACCTCAGGGAGGCCAGAGATGACAACAGCGGTGGACGGACCGGATAGCTTCACGCGCGCGCCGTCCGTGGTCTCAAGAGCGCGGACCTTCCCTGAGATCGCCCCTGCGACAACCGCGTCACCAATACGAAGGGTCCCAGTCTGCACGATCACCGTTGCAATTGGTCCACGCCCCTTATCGCGTTGCGCCTCGATCACGGTACCAATGGCGGGGCGTGACGGATCCGCCTTGTAGTCACCGAGGTCTGCGACGAGAAGGACCATGTCCAGCAAGTCGTCAAGGCCGACCCCCGTCTTTGCGGAGACTGCGACCATCGGAATATCACCGCCGTACGCCTCAACGAGCACGTTCGCTTCAGCAAGATCGCTCTTCACTCGTTCTGGATTCGCATCCGGCTTGTCCATCTTGTTCATGGCAACGATGATCGGCACGTTTGCAGCGCGGGCGTGGCTGATCGCCTCTTTTGTCTGTGGCATCACACCGTCATCAGCGGCGACCACAACGATGGCGATATCGGTCACTCGCGCGCCGCGTGCTCGCATCGCCGTAAAGGCCTCATGTCCAGGGGTGTCAAGGAAGAGGATCGAACGGTCGCCACGCTGAACCTGGCTGGCACCAAGGTGCTGGGTAATGCCGCCACGCTCGCCGTCGGCAACGCTGGTCTTGCGCAGCGCATCGAGCAGGCTCGTCTTGCCGTGGTCAACGTGGCCCATCACGGTAACGATCGGTGCGCGCGAGATGAGTGTCGCGCCTGGAGCTTCACTAAAGAATTCCGTCTTCGCTGCAGCTGGTGCGGCCTCAGGAGTTGCCTCCGGCGTGGCCTCATCTTCGTCAGGTTCGGGCTCCTTAACCGTAAAGCCGAGCTCGGTCGCAATGAGGGAGGCCGTTTCACGATCAATGCCCTGGTTCATGGTGGCAAAGACGCCGCTCCGAATCAGCGGGTTGATGATGTCAGCTGGGTTTACCTTGAGTAGCGTTGCAAGATCGCCAACGACGATAGAGGCGGGCAGCTCAAGGACGCCATCATGCACTTGCGCAACACGTGCTGGCTTCGGTTCTGGCGGCAAGCGATCGGGGCGCGGTGGACGGATGCTCTTGCGCTGCTTCGTCATCTGCTACCCCCTTTCACTTCTTTGGCGTTGTCGCTCAATCAGAATCTGTTCGATCTCGGCGGCCGCGATGCGACCCCTCAATCCCCGTCGTAGTCCGTCACCAATGAGCAGGTCGTGCGCTTCGTCGCCGCTCTGGCAGATCCAGGCACCTCGACCGCCGACTGCGCCTGTTTGTACTCCCCCATCTGCGGAGGCTCCGTACCGCACAAGCGTCTCCACCGGCTGTGTCAGCCGACAGGCCACGCAGGTGCGCGCACGAACGGCGGGCGTCTTAGGCCTCCTCGCCCGCTGGGGCTTCTGCCGAAGTTTCAGCAGCGCCAGTTCCATCGCTGGCAATGTCGATGCGGAAACCGGTGAGACGAGCTGCCAAGCGGGCATTCTGTCCA
>DMUR01000074.1 GCA_003476885.1 Chloroflexota bacterium | reverse complement strand
GCGGAGAGGCCATACCCGTTCCCATCCCGAACACGGAAGTCAAGCTCTCCAGCGCCGAAAATACTGAGGGGGCAGCTCCTCGGCAAGATAGGTCGTCGCCGGGCTCTTTGGCATCCTGGGGTGTTTTTCTTCTCTCACGCTTCTAATGAACCACCGTGCATTTGTCACATACGCGCGCGCGTCGGGTATCCTGACCGCGTGGACGACGCGCAGCTCAATCCGTGCCCATGGCTTCTCGACGACGCGGGGAGCATTCAGCCCGACCGACCCCGCCGACTCAGTCGCTGCGGCGCGGACGCCGCCCGGCCAGAGCTCTCCCATCAAACGCGTGAAGGTCGCTGTCTTGTTGGCGCCGAATGTGAGATTCGCGCGGCCAGAGAGGCGGCACTCGGCTCACTCGCAGCCACCATCGCGCCGCAGCAGCCGTTCGGTGACCCGTCACTTCTGAGCGACGGCGAGTTCGTACTGCCAGCACCTCGCCGGCCTTGGGCACGTCTCATCGCGGTCGCCGTCCTCGCTGCGCTGCTCGTCGTTGGTGGCGGCCCAGTGATCAGTGCGATCAGCCCGGTTGTGCAATCGCTGATCGGAAGCGCCGAGAGCGAGACCCCTTCGCCGAGCAGTGAGCCATCTGCCAGCGCAGCCCCAACCGAAAGCCCGCTCCCAACAGCAACGCCGACAGCCACACCTTCAGCGACCCCGACACCAACCCCCGCGCCGACGGCCAGCCCATCGCCAACCTCTGGGTCCGGGGCGACCTACGTCGTCCAGAAAGGCGATCGGCTCTATTCGATCGCATGTTCGCTCTCTATCGGGTGCGGCGATTGGAAGGTGCTCGCGGATCTCAACAACATTCCAGGCCCCGATTACGTGATCAAGCCGGGTCAGGTGCTGCAGCTCCCTTGAGGCCGAGGGCGGGGCTTATGGTAGGCTCGCCGAACGCGATCGCGTGGTTACCCCACCTGCTCTGCATGCGTGGTGTCGCCTCGTGAGCGCGAATAAATTTTGAAGGAGTACCAATACACGTGACTGAAAACCAGGAGAACACGTCCCTTAACGAGACCCCAGCCGAGGGCGGCGAGGCGGTCGTACGAAAGGCGAAGGCGCCAGTAAAGCGGAAGAGCGTCAAGGTGCAGGCCCCCGATGAGGGCGGTGAGGCACAGATCGCCACGCAAGAGAGCAACACCCCAGTGGCGGAAACGCGAGAAGCGTCAGCGCCCACTGCAGCGCCGGCACCAGCCGCGCGCGTCTGGACTGGCCCAGAGCCAACCACCATGGAGGAGCTGCTCGCGTTCGCGGGCGCACCGATCAAGAACCTGAAGTCGGGCGACGTGCTCGACGGGATCGTGGTGCGCGTTGATCCAGATGAAGTGCTCGTTGACATTGGCGGCAAGAGCGAAGGCGTGGTCTCAAGCCGCGAACTTCATGGTCGAAACGGCGAAGAGGGCCCAGCCCTGAACGTCGGCGACACGGTGCTCGTCTACGTCATGCAGCCGGAATCAGAAGACGGACATGTGGTCCTCTCCATTCGACGCGCCGGCCTCGAGCGCAAGTGGCGCACGATGCAGGAGCAGCTCGACGCGGGCACCATCATTGAAGCGGCCGTCATTGATCACAACAAGGGCGGACTCATTGTGGATTGTGGCATTCGCGGATTTGTGCCGATCAGCCAGATCGTGGACTTCCCACGTCGACCGGCTGGTGACGCACCGCGCGATGCGATCCAAGAGATCGCAGAAAAGCTGCAGCCGTATGTGGGCCGCAAGCTGCGCATGAAGATCCTTGAGGTGAACCGAAAGGGGAACCGCCTGATCCTCTCCGAGAAGGTTGCGCATTATGAGGAGCGACGCGAGAAGCGTGACGAGCTCTTCAGCACCCTTTCTGTTGGTCAGAAGGTGAGCGGCAGCGTTCGCTCAATCGCACCGTTCGGACTCTTCATTGACCTCGGCGGCATTGACGGCCTCATTCACAAGAGTGAGATCAGCTGGTCAAAGGTTGCGAACCCTGAAGCTGACTACAAGGTGGGCGATCCGATCGATGCCGAAGTGATCGACATCAATACGGAGCGTGGACGCATCAGCCTCTCCATTCGAAAGCTACAGCCAGATCCGTGGCACGCAGCGATCGCGGATATCAAGATCGGCGATTTTGTTGAGGGGACGATCACCAAGCTCGTCAACTTCGGCGCGTTCGTACGCGTTCGAGACGGCCTTGAGGGTCTCATTCACATCAGCGAGCTTTCGCACAATCGAGTGCTCCACCCCGGCGACGTGGTGAAGGACGAGCAGACGCTCAAGTTGAAGGTGATCAGCCTCGACTCCGAGCGACACCGACTCGGCCTCAGCCTCAAGCAGGCGGAGGAGACACCAGTGCGCGAGACCCCAGCCGAGCAGCCGAAGAAGGAGACGCGACGAGCGCGACCTGAGCGCGGCTTCTCCATGGATGGCGCGATCCAGGAGCCAGAGGGGGGTCTCGACCTCACTCTCGCTGCCGCCTTTGCTGGCATCCGCGACAAGATGGCTGAGAGCGGCTCTAACGCTGGGGAGGCGCCCGTCGCCGAAGCTCCAGCTGCGGACGCCCCGGCTGAGACACCCGCCGCAGCACCCGCTGAGGCAGTGCCGACCGAAGAGAAGGCGAGCGACGAGGCGTAGCCCGTCTCGTGGTGCGGCGTCCTGCGCCGCACCACGCTCAGTCTCCTCGTGATCAGGCGGTGGTAGACTGCACATCCGTACTGCAGCGCTGCGGATGGCGCGCCTGTGCGGAGATCGGAGGAGCGCATGGCCACGGCTGACCGCTTCGATCGCTTTACCGACCGCGCCAGGAAGGTGCTGACGCTCGCCCAAGATGAGGCGCAGCGCTTCAACCACAACTACATCGGCACAGAGCACCTCCTCCTTGGCCTTGTGCGCGAAGGCGAGGGTGTGGCGGCGAAGGTCCTTGAGAACCTAAACGTTGAGCTGGCGAAGGTGCGCCAGGCGGTGGAGTTCATCATCGGCCGTGGCGAGCGCCCCGTGCTCGGTGAGATTGGGCTCACCCCACGCGCCAAGAAGGTGATTGAGCTCGCCATTGATGAAGCGCGACGCCTGGGACATAACTACATCGGCACGGAGCACCTGCTGCTCGGACTCGTTCGTGAAGAGGGCGGAATCGCCTCTGGCGTACTCGAGTCGCTCGGGGTCAGCCTGGACAAGGTTCGTCATGAGGTCGTGCGTGTCCTCAGTCAGTCATCCGCCCCCGCTTCGCCGCAAGCGGAGCGTCGCGCGGGCACCTCGAAGACGCCAACCCTCGACGCACTCGGCATTGATCTTACCGAGGCGGCGCGCGCAGGGCGGCTCGATCCGGTCATTGGTCGTGAACG
>DMUR01000099.1:2065-2569 GCA_003476885.1 Chloroflexota bacterium | reverse complement strand
GATGAGTGCATCCTCTGCAAATGCGCCGGGCTCACCCGAATACGCAACGCGGACGTTCCCACTCATTAGCGCGAGCCAGGAACGT
This sequence comes from Chloroflexota bacterium, assembly GCA_003476885.1. Lineage (GTDB taxonomy): Bacteria > Chloroflexota > Limnocylindria > Limnocylindrales > Limnocylindraceae > Limnocylindrus. The sequence continues at coordinate 2,484 of DMUR01000099.1, read as the reverse complement.
TGCGCTCAGATCGGCGCGCGACCGCGGCGTCACCCTTTAGCAGCGCATACTCCAACGAATCTGCGAGGGCGAGCGCCGAAGCAGCAATGATGTTCTCGCCCACGCCCATGGTGGACCAGGCGTTACCACCAGCAACCGATTCAATGACCACGCGCGTCTTCGCACCAGTGGCGGACTCACCATCAAGGATACGTACCTTGTAGTCCACAAGGTGTACCGCATCCAACTGCGGATAGAAGGCGCCGAGCCCCTTGCGCAGCGCGCGGTCAAGCGCGTTCACGGGTCCGTTCCCATCGGATGCAGTGTGCAGATCCTCGTCGCCCACCTGCACGCGCACCGTTGCCTGCGCGCGAGACGCGCTCCCTTCGTGCTGCTCCACGATCACCGTGAAGTCCATGATCTTGAATGGCGCGGCGTAC